>NZ_JBEZJP010000117.1:0-20349 GCF_040653175.1 Actinomadura sp. NPDC048032 | reverse complement strand
GACATGTCGATCGAGCGGAACATGGGCCTGACCCAGCTGAAGACGCTGCGCCGCGAGACCGGGCGCGGGGGCCTGATCTCCCGGAAGGTGGAGCGGGACCGCGCCGCCGACTGGGGCCTGCGCCTCCAGCTGAAGTACTCCCGGCTCAGCGACGCCGTCGGCGTCCTGTCGGGCGGCAACCAGCAGAAGGTCGTGCTCGCCAAGTGGCTGGCCACCGAGCCGGCCGTGCTGATCGTGGACGAGCCGACCCGCGGCATCGACGTCGGCACCAAGGCCGAGGTGCACCGGCTGCTGTCGGAGCTGGCCGCGCAGGACCTGGCGGTGCTGATGATCTCCTCCGACCTGCCGGAGGTGCTCGGCATGGCCGACCGGATCCTCGTCATGCACGAGGGGCGGCTGACCGCGCAGATCGCCCGCGCGGACGCGACCGAGGAGAGCGTGATGGCCGCGGCGACCGGCCGCCCCGGCACCGGAAAGGCGGCCTGAGCCGATGACCGTCCTCACCCAGTCCCCGGCCAGGCCGGAGTCGGGCGGCCCGCCGGGCGGCGGGCGCCGCCTGGTCGAGATGGTGCTGCGCGCCCGCGAGCTGAGCATCCTCGGCGCGCTGGTCCTGCTCGTGCTCGGCACGACGATCGCGAACCCGCGGTTCCTGTCCGGCCAGGGCCTCAAGGACATCTTCCTCAACGCCTCGATCCTGGTGCTGCTCGCCGTCGGGCAGAGCATGGTCGTCGTCACCCGCAACATCGACCTGTCGGTCGGGTCCGTCGTCGGGCTCGTCGCGTTCAGCGCCGGCAAGTACGCCTCCGGCGGGGACCGCAACGTCGTGATGGTCGTCCTGGTGGGCGTCGGGATCGGCCTGGTCTGCGGGCTCGTGAACGGGCTGCTGGTCAGCTTCTGCCGCGTCCCCGCCCTCGTCGTGACCCTCGGCACCCTGTACGTCATCCAGGGGCTGGACTACCGCATCGCGCACGGCGACCAGATCGGCGCCGCGGACCTTCCGGCGTCGCTGCTGAGCCTCGGCAACGACGGGATCCTCGGCATCCCCTACCTTCCGATCATCACCGTGGTCGTGATGGCGGCGGTCGGCTACTACCTGCGCTCCTACTCCTCCGGGCGCGAGTACTACGCGATCGGCTCCAGCCCGGAGGCCGCGATGCTCGCCGGCGTGCCGATCCGCCGCCGCGTCCTCACCGCCTACCTGGTCAGCGGCGCCCTCGCCGGCCTCGCCGGGGTGCTGTGGCTCGCCCGGTTCGGCACCGTCGTCGCCGACGCCGCCAACGGCTGGGAGCTGAAGGTCGTCAGCGCGGTCGTCGTCGGCGGCGTCGCCATCACCGGCGGCGTCGGCACCGTGTACGGGGCGGCGCTCGGCGCGCTGCTGCTCACCACCATCGGCAGCGTGCTGGTGGTGCTCAAGGTCAACTCGTTCTGGCAGGACGCGATCACCGGCGTCCTGCTGCTGCTGGCCATCAGCGTCGACCGGCTGCTGGCGCTGCGCGTCACCCGGGCGCTGAAACAGCGGTCCCTGGCCTCGGCCGCGCACCGCGCCGCCGCCCCGGAGAGCAAGGAGGGACGGTCATGAGCCGCCTGATGCGGTGGGAGACCGCCGTCACCGCCCTGCTGGTGGTGGTGTTCGCGAGCGGCGCCGGGTTCTCCCCGGACTTCGCGAACAACGACAACCTGTCGTTCGCGCTGGACGACCTCAGCGAGATCGCGCTGATCGCGCTGCCGATGACGCTGCTGGTCGTGTGCGGGCAGGTGGACCTGTCGGTCGCCTCCATTCTCGGGCTGTGCAGCGCCCTCACCGGCAAGCTGTGGGACGGCGGCATGTCCATCGAGGCGATCATCCCGCTGGTGCTGGTCGTCGGCGTGGTCTGCGGGCTGGTGAACGGCCTGCTGGTGACCCGGCTCGGGCTGCCGTCCCTCGCCGTGACGATCGGCACGCTGACCCTCTACCGGGGTCTGGCGTACGTGACGCTCGGCACCGGGGCGATCTCGGAGTTCCCCGCCGCCTACACCGATCTCGCGACGTCCTCCATCCCGGGCACGCCGATCCCGTACCCGGTCGCGCTGTTCGCCGTGCTCGCCGCCGCCACCGGCGTCGTCCTGCACGCCACCGGCGTCGGGCGGTCGCTGTTCGCGATCGGCGCGCAGGAGGACGCCGCCTACTTCGCCGGCATCCGGGTCAAGCGCATCAAGCTGATCTTGTTCGCGGTGTCCGGCCTCGTCGCCGGGTTCGCCGGCGTCGTCTACACGCTCCGCTACGGCAGCGCCCGCGCCGACAACGGCATCGGCCTGGAGCTCGCCGTCATCGCGGCGGTGCTGCTCGGCGGCGTCGACTTCGACGGCGGCAAGGGCACCCTCGGCGGCGTCATCGCGGCCGTGCTGCTCATCGGCCTGCTCCGCAACCTGCTGATGCTCAACGACGTCTCCACCGAGGTCCAGTCGATCGTCACGGGCCTGCTGCTCATCATCAGCGTCCTCACGCCGCGGCTGATCGCCGTGGCGCGCGAGGCCCGAGGCCGGCGGCGGGGCGCGAGACCCGCGGTCCCCGCCGCCGCACCGTGATCCCACCGCACCTCGAACCCGACCGCACGACCCCCGCCCCCCGCCGCATGTCCACCCACCCCGTAGCACGACCCGGAACTGTGAAAGGCACCCTGATGAGCATTCGTATGCGCGCCCCGCGCCGGCTGGCGGCCGCCGCCACGGCGGGCGCTCTGGCCCTCAGCCTGGCCGCCTGCGGCGGGACCACCAAGGACTCCGCGTCCGGCTCGGGGGACGCCAAGGCCGGGGGCAAGGCCTCCGCGAACCCGAACGCGCCGCTGAAGAAGGGCCTGAAGCTGGCCTTCCTGCCCAAGCAGGTCAACAACCCCTACGAGACGATCGTCGACAACGCCGGCATCGCGGCGGCCAAGGAGTTCGGCGGTGAGGCCAAGGAGGTCGGCCCGTCCGACGCCTCGGCGTCCTCGCAGGTCTCCTACATCAACACGCTGATCCAGCAGCGGCACGACGCGATCCTCATCGCCGCCAACGACGAGAACGCGGTGTGCGGTCCGCTCAAGCAGGCGATGTCCAAGAACATCAAGATCGTCGCCTACGACTCCGACACCAACCCCGAATGCCGGGACGTGTTCATCAACCAGGCCAGCTCCGAGGAGATCGGCCGCAGCGAGGTCAAGCTGCTGTCCGAGCAGATCGGCGGCGAGGGCGAGATCGCGATCCTGTCGGCGACCGCGAACGCCACGAACCAGAACACCTGGATCAAGTTCATGCAGGACGAGCTGAAGAAGCCCGAGTACTCCAAGATGAAGCTCGTCAAGGTGGCCTACGGCGACGACGACGACCAGAAGTCGTTCCAGCAGACCCAGGGCCTGCTGCAGGCGTACCCGAACCTGAAGGGCATCATCTCGCCGACCACGGTCGGCATCGCCGCCGCCGCCCGCTACATCTCCGGCTCCAAGTACAAGGGCAAGGTCGCGCTGACCGGCCTCGGCACCCCCGACCAGATGCGCAAGTTCGTCAAGGACGGCACGGTCAAGGGCTTCGAGCTCTGGGACCCGAAGAACCTCGGCTACCTCGCCGCGTTCGCGGCGGCGGCGCTGTCGTCCGGCCAGATCACCGGCGCGGAGGGCGAGAAGTTCACGGCGGGCAAGCTCGGCGAGCGCACGATCGGCGCCAACGGCGAGGTGATCCTCGGCCCGCCGACCGTGTTCGACGCCAAGAACATCGACCAGTACCACTTCTGAGCCTGAGCGAAGCGAACCGCTAGGCGTGGGGGCCGCCCCCCACGAGGAGACGAACAGATGTCCGGAAGCACGAAGCGCGTCTGCTTCCTGCTGAAGGTCAGGCAGGACCGCCTGGAGGAGTACAAGCTGCGCCACCAGGCGATCTGGCCCGACATGCTCAGCGCTCTGCGCGACACCGGCTGGCACAACTACTCGCTGTTCCTGCGCGAGGACGGCCTTCTCGTCGGCTACCTGGAGACCGACGACTTCGAGGCCGCCCAGGAGGCGATGGCCCGCACCGAGGTGAACGCGCGGTGGCAGGCGGAGATGGCGCCGTTTTTCGAGGATCTCGACGGCCGCCCCGACGAGGGGATGCGGACGCTCCCCGAGGTCTTCCACCTCGACTGACGAGGACCGGAGAGAAGAGAGAGGCAAGCGTGAACGACACCAGCGCGGTGAAGGACGCCCTGCGCCGCCAGCAGATCGAGACCCCCTCGTGGGCGTACGGGAACTCGGGGACCCGGTTCAAGGTCTTCGCCCAGCCGGGCGTGCCGCGCACCCCGCAGGAGAAGATCGACGATGCCGCGCAGGTGCACCGGTTCACCGGCGTCGCCCCCAGCGTGGCGGTCCACATCCCCTGGGACCGGGTGGACGACTACGCCGCGCTGGCCGCCCACGCCAAGGAGCGGGGCGTGCGGATCGGGGCGGTGAACACCAACGTCTTCCAGGATGACGACTACATGCTCGGCAGCGTCACCAACCCCGACCCCGCCGTCCGCCGCAAGGCCCTCGACCAGTTGCTCGAAGCGGTCGACATCATGGACGCGACCGGGTCCCGCGACCTGAAGCTGTGGTTCTCCGACGGGACGAACTACCCGGGGCAGGACGACATCCGCGACCGGCAGGACCGGATGGCCGAGGCCCTCGCCGCCGTGTACGAGCGGCTCGGCGACGACCAGCGGTTCCTGCTGGAGTACAAGCTGTTCGAGCCGGCGTTCTACGCGACCGACCTGCCGGACTGGGGCACCTCCTACGCGCACTGCCTGAAGCTCGGCCCGAAGGCGCAGGTCGTGGTCGACACCGGCCACCACGCGCCCGGCACCAACATCGAGTTCATCGTGGCGTTCCTGCTGCGCGAGGGGAAGCTCGGCGGGTTCGACTTCAACTCCCGCTTCTACGCCGACGACGACCTGATGGTGGGCGCCGCCGACCCGTTCCAGCTGTTCCGGATCATGTACGAGGTGGTGCGCGGCGGCGGCTACGACGTCGAGACGGGCGTGGCGTTCATGCTCGACCAGTGCCACAACATCGAGCCGAAGATCCAGGGCCAGATCCGCTCGGTGATGAACGTCCAGGAGGCCACGGCGAAGGCGCTGCTGGTGGACGTCGACGCCCTGCGGTCGGCGCAGCGGTCCGGTGACGTCCTGGAGGCGAACGCCGTGTTCATGGACGCCTACAACACCGACGTCCGGCCGCTGCTCGCCGAGCTGCGCGAGGAGATGGGCCTGCACCCGGACCCGGTCGCCGCCTACAAGGCGTCCGGCTACCACCAGCGGATCGTCGAGGAGCGCAAGGACGGCCAGGCGGCCGGCTGGGGCGCCTGAGCGTCCTTCCACGCTCGCACACGAGGCCACGCACGCACATGAGGAGATATCCGATGACCGCCACTCCACCCGAGGTGGAGCATCTGCTGGAACGCGCCAACACCCTCGGCTCGGACCCGCGCAACACCAACTACGCGGGCGGCAACGCGTCCGCGAAGGGCACCGTCACCGACCCGGTGACGGCCCGCGACATCGAGCTGATGTGGGTGAAGGGCTCGGGCGGCGACCTCGGCACCCTCACCGAGAAGGGCCTGGCCGTCCTGCGGCTGGACCGGATGCGCGCCCTCGTGGACGTCTACCCGGGCGTCGAGCGCGAGGACGAGATGGTCGCGGCGTTCGACTACTGCCTGCACGGCAAGGGCGGCGCCGCCCCGTCGATCGACACCGCGATGCACGGCCTCGTGGAGGCCGCGCACGTCGACCACCTGCACCCCGACTCCGGCATCGCGATCGCGACGGCCGCCGACGGCGAGGAGCTGACGCGCCGGATCTTCGGCGACCGGGTGGCGTGGGTGCCGTGGCGGCGCCCCGGCTTCCAGCTCGGCCTGGACATCGCCGAGATCAGGCGCGCCAACCCCGGCGCCATCGGGGTGATCCTCGGCGGGCACGGCATCACCGCCTGGGGCGAGACGAGCGAGGAGTGCAAGGCCAACTCGCTCGACATCATCCGCACCGCCGAGGCCTACATCGCCGAGCGCGGCAAGGCCGACCCGTTCGGCGAGGTCGTCCACCCGGTGCTGCCCGAGGAAGAGCGGCACGCGCGCGCCGCCGCGCTGTTCCCGCTCGTCCGGGGCCTGGCGTCCACGGACCGCCCGCAGGTCGGGCACTACACCGACAGTGAGGCCGTCCTGGACTTCCTGTCGCGCGCCGAGCACCCCCGGCTCGCCGCGCTCGGCACGTCGTGCCCGGACCACTTCCTGCGCACCAAGGTCGCGCCGATGGTGCTGGACCTGCCGCCGGGCGCGCCGCTCGACGAGGCCAAGGCGCGGCTGAGGGAGCTGCACGCCGCCTACCGCGAGGAGTACGCCGCCTACTACGACCGGCACGCCGGCCCGGACTCGCCGCCGATGCGCGGCGCGGACCCGGCGATCGTGCTGGTGCCGGGCGTCGGGATGTTCTCCTTCGGGGCGAACAAGCAGACCGCGCGGGTCGCCGGCGAGTTCTACGTCAACGCGATCAACGTGATGCGCGGCGCTGAGGCGCTGTCGTCGTACGCGCCGATCGACGAGGCGGAGAAGTTCCGCATCGAGTACTGGGAGCTGGAGGAGGCCAAGCTGCGCCGGATGCCGGCGCCGAAGCCCCTCGCGTCCCGCGTCGCCCTCGTCACCGGCGGCGGCTCGGGGATCGGCGCGGCCACCGCCCGCCGCCTCGCCGACGAGGGCGCCTGCGTCGTCGTCGCCGACCGCGACCTCGCGGCCGCCGAGAAGGTCGCCGCCGGGATCGGCGCCGGCGCGCTGCGCGCCTCCGACGTCGCCGTCGCCGCCGGCGCGGACGTGACCTCGGAGGACGAGATCGCCGCGGCCGTCCGGGAGGCGGTGCTGGCCTTCGGCGGCGTGGACCTCGTCGTCAACAACGCCGGGCTCTCCATCTCCAAGCCGCTGCTGGAGACGACCGTCGCCGACTGGGACCTCCAGCACGACGTCATGGCGCGCGGCTCGTTCCTGGTGTCCCGCGAGACCGCCCGCGTCATGGTCGAGCAGGGGATGGGCGGCGACATCGTCTACATCTCGTCGAAGAACGGGGTGTTCGCCGGGCCGAACAACATCGCCTACGGCGCGACCAAGGCCGACCAGGCGCACCAGGTGCGGCTGCTGGCCGCCGAGCTCGGCGAGCACGGCATCCGCGTCAACGGGGTCAACCCGGACGGGGTCGTGCGCGGTTCGGGGATCTTCGCCGGCGGGTGGGGCGCCAAGCGCGCCGCCGTGTACGGCGTCGAGGAGGAGAGGCTCGGCGAGTTCTACGCCCAGCGGACGCTGCTCAAGCGCGAGGTGCTGCCCGAGCACGTCGCCGCCGCCGTCTTCGCCCTCACCGGCGGGGACCTGACCCACACCACCGGACTGCACGTCCCCGTGGACGCCGGCGTCGCCGCCGCGTTCCTGCGCTGAGGAGGATCCCAGACGGAACGAGGCCGGCCGGCGGCCCGGACCGCGCGGCCGCGGCGCTCACCCCGCCGCGGCCGCGCCGTCCCCACCCGGGCCGCCGGCCGTGCCTGCTGGGCCCGCTCGACCAAGTGAACCCGAAGGGACAACGATGCCGCCGGCCGGGAAGTTCGCACCCTCCTCTGTGTCCGTCGTCACCTCCCGGACCCGGGGGGCCGCGTCCGGTGGGCATGTCCCCATGAAGAGGGCGTCCGCCGGGCGCCGCACCCTCACGGCCCGTTAGGAGAGGACAAGCAATGGCAGACACCACAGCGCCACCGCCGGTCAAGGTCGGCCTCGTCGCCGGCGGGCTCGGCGCCTACTGGCCGCAGTTCCCCGACCTGCTGCCGCAGCTCAAGCAGTCCGCCGAGCGCGTCTCGGAGCGGATGCGCGGGCTCGGCGCCGAGGTCGTCGACGTGGGGTTCATCTCCGACGCGCAGGAGGGCGCGGCCGCGGCCGAGCGGCTGCGCGCCGCGGGCTGCGACATCATCGTCGGCTTCCTCACCACCTACATGACCGCGACGATGCTGGTCCCGGTGGCGCAGCGGGCGGACGCGCCCGTCCTGCTGATCAACCTGCAGCCGACCGAGTCGATGGACCACGCGACCTTCGACACCGGGCAGTGGCTCGCCTACTGCGGCGCCTGCCCGCTGCCGGAGATGGCGAACGCGTTCGCGCGCTGCGGCGTCCCGTTCCGCTCGGTGTCGGGCTACCTGGAGGACGAGCGCGCCTGGGCGAAGATCGGCCGCTGGGTGCGCGCCGCCGGGGTCCGCGCGGCGCTGCGGCGGGGCCGGCACGGGCTGATGGGCCACCTGTACCCGGGCATGCTCGACGTCTCCACCGACCTCACGCTCGTCAGCGCCAACTTCGGCGGGCACGTCGAGGTGCTGGAGTTCGACGACCTGCGCGTCCGGGTGGAGAAGGTCACCGACGCCGAGACGGCCGCCAAGAAGGCCGAGGCGGAGAAGATCTTCGAGCTGGACGCGTCCGTCAACGACGACGACCTGACCTGGGCGGCCCGCGTCTCGGTCGGCCTCGACCGCCTCGTCGAGGACTTCGAACTCGACAGCCTGGCCTACTACCACCGCGGCCTGGACGGCGAGATCCACGAGCGGCTCGGCGCCGGGATGATCCTCGGCGCGTCGCTGCTCACAGCGCGCGGGATCCCGGCCGCCGGGGAGTACGAGCTGCGCACCTCCCTGGCGATGCTGGTCGCCGACCGGCTCGGCGCGGGCGGCTCCTTCACCGAGCTGCAGGCGCTCGACTTCCACCGCGGCCACGTCGAGATGGGCCACGACGGGCCCGCGCACCTGGCGATCAGCGCCCGCCGCCCGCTGCTGCGCGGCCTCGGCGTCTACCACGGCAAGCGCGGCTACGGCGTGTCCGTCGAGTTCGACGTCAAGCACGGCCCGGTCACCGCGTTCGGGATCATCCAGCGCCGCGACGGCAGGTTCGCGTTCGTCGCGTCCGAGGGCGAGACCGTGGACGGGCCGCTGCTGCAGATCGGCAACACCACCTCCCGCGTCGACTTCGGCTGCGACCCCGGCGAGTGGACCGACGCGTGGTCGGCCACCGGCATCTCCCACCACTGGGCCCTCGGGACGGGCCACCGCGTCGCCGACCTGAAGGCCCTCGCCGACCTCCTGGAGATCGAACTGGTCCATGTGAACCCCTGACGACACCCTTACGGCGCGACGCCGTCACCCCCCCACCCCCGCGCAGGTCCGAAGGATGTTCCGTCATGCCCAAAATCCCCCCACCACGCGGTGCCGTATGCGGTGCCGCCCTATGCCTCGCGCTCACCGCCGTCACCGCCCTGCCCGCCCGCGCTGACGCCTCGGGGCTGCACGCCACCGGGCTGCGGACCGACGCGCTCGACGACCCCATCGGCATCGACGACACGACGCCCACCCTGAGCTGGCACTTGGCGGCCCCGGGCCGCGGCTCGGCCCAGACCGCCTACCAGGTGGTCGCGGCGACGTCCCGGGACCGCCTCGGCCGCGCCGACCTGTGGGACTCCGGCAGGGTTTCCTCCGCCGCAGCCGGCGCCGTCTACCGGGGCACGGCGCTCACCTCCCGCCGCCAGGTGTGGTGGCGGGTCCGGGTCTGGGACGGCTCCGGGCGCGCGTCGGGCTGGAGCAGCCCCGCCCGGTTCGAGACGGGCCTGCTCGCCAAGGACGACTGGTCCGGCAAGTGGATCGGCGACGAGCGCTGGCTGAACCGGGCGCCGACTCCCGCCACCGTCGCGCTGCCCGCCGGAACCAGGGCCCGCCACCTGCGGCTGGACGTGACGAAGCTCGGCCTCCCCGTCAAGGAGGGCAGCTCGCTGCTGTCGCGGCTCCAGCTCGCCGAGATCGAGGCGCTCGACCCGTCCGGGACGAACGTGGCGAAGGGCGCGAAGGTCACCGCGTCCGAGGTCCGCGAGTACCCCGGCAAGTGGATGCCGGAGTTCGTCACCGACGGGTCCCTCACCACGCAGACGGCGCCGTTCGGTTACACCAGCCCCGCCTACGGCTCGCAGGACCCCGGCCACCACATCTGGCTGCAGCTCGACCTCGGCGCCGTCAAGGACCTCGCCTCGGTCAAGCTCTACCCGCGCACCGACCTGATGACGGGCGACGGCAAGACGCCGAACTTCCCCGTCGACTACACGCTGCAGACCTCCGACTCGGCGGACGGCCCGTTCGCCACGGCCAGGAGCGTCACCGGGCAGGAGCCGCCGCCCGCGTACCAGACCGACCTTCCCCGCCTGCCCCTGCTCGCCCGGCAGTTCTCCCTGAAGGACGAGGTGCGGTCGGCGCGACTCTACATCACCGCGCTCGGCATCTACGACGCCACCGTCAACGGCCGCCCGGTGAGCGACGCCGTCCTGGAACCGCCGAACACCGACTACCGCAAGCGGGCCGAGTACGCGGCCTACGACGTCACGAAGCTGCTGCGGCGCGGCGGCAACGCGATCGGCGTCCGGCTCGGCAACGGCGCCTACAACGTCACCTCCACCAGCGACCGGTACACCAAGTACGTCGGGGCGCAGGGCGCGCCGAAGCTGCTCGCCCAGCTGGAGGTCACGCTCGCGGACGGGACGACCGCGCGGGTCGCGACCGACTCGTCCTGGCGCACCGACCTCGGCCCGACCACCTTCACCCACTGGTACGGCGGTGAGGACGAGGACGCCCGCCTCGCCCGCGCGGGCTGGGACGAGCCGTCGGCGGACCTGGCGGCCTGGCGCCCGGCCGCCGAGGCGCCCGACCCCGGCATCGCGCTCACCGCGCGCATGTCGCCGGCGATCGTGCCCGTCGGGCGCCGCCGGACCGTGAAGGTCACGCAGCCGGAGAAGGGCACCTACGTCTTCGACCTCGGTGAGAACGTCGCGGGCTGGCCGGAGATCCGGGTCGGCGGCCCGCGCGGGACGGAGCTGGCGCTCACGCCGGGGGAGCGGCTCGGCGCGGACGGCCTCGTCGAGCAGGGCACGATGATCGCCGGCGGGGCGCGGCGCCCCCCGATCGAGGACCACTACACCCTCGCCGGGGAGGGCACCGAGACCTGGCACCCCCGCTTCGTCTACCACGGCTTCCGCTACCTCCAGGTGACGGGCCTGCCGTCCGCCCCGGAGGCGGACGCCGTGTCGGCGGTCGTGCTGCGCGCTGGCAACGCCTCCGCCGGCTCGTTCGAGAGCTCCGACCTGCTGCTGAACGGCATCCACAAGATCATCGACCGGTCGATCCAGGGCAACATGTTCAGCATCCTCACCGACTGCCCCGACCGGGAGAAGCTCGGCTGGCTGGAGGAGACCCAGCTCGTCCAGGGGTCGGTCACCCGCAACTACGACGTCGCGGCCTACTACCCGGCGCTGCTGCGCAACATGGCCGAGGCGCAGACCCCGGACGGGCTCGTCCCCGACATCGCGCCCGAGTACGTCCAGTTCTCCGGCGGCGTCCGCGACGACCCCAACTGGGGGAGCGCCATCATCCTGGCCGCCTGGCAGCACTACCGCACCTACGGCGACGCCCGCCCGCTGCGCGACTTCTACCCGAACATGCAGCGCTACCTGGACTACCTGACCTCCAAGGCGAAGGGGAACCTGCTCGACTACGGCCTCGGCGACTGGGCCGCCGTCGACAAGACCACGCCGCGCGGGATCGCCGCCACCTACGGCTACCAGCGCAGCGCCGCCGCGCTCGCCTCCGTCGCGGGCCTGCTCGGCAAGGACGACGACGCCGCCCGCTACCGCAGGCTCGCGGGCGACATCGCCGCCGCCTTCAACGCCAAGTACCTGGACGAGGCCGGGCACACCTACGGCTCGGGCAGCCAGGCCGGGGACGCGTTCGCGCTCGACCTCGGCATCGTCCCCGAAGCGCAGCGCCAGGCCGTCCTCGACCACCTCGTCGCCTCGGTCAAGGGCAGGGGCCACCACCTCACCGTCGGCGAGATCGCCCTGCCGGCCCTGTTCCGGGTGCTGTCGGCGGCCGGGCGCGACGACGTCATCCTCGCCGTCGCCCAGCAGGTCACCGACCCCAGCTACGGCTACCAGGTCGTGCACGGCGCGACCGCGCTCACCGAGTACTGGGACGGCCCGACCGGCTACGGCTCCCAGAACCACTTCATGCTCGGCGCGATCGACGAGTGGTTCGGCGCCGGGCTCGCCGGGATCGGCCAGGCGGGCGACTCGGTCGCCTTCGGCAAGCTCGTGGTCCGGCCCGCCGTCGTCGGCGACCTGACCCGCGCCGCCTCCACCTACCGCACACCCCGCGGCGCGGTCTCCAGCGCGTGGCGCCGCTCCGGGCACGACCTGCGGCTCGACGTGACCGTCCCGCCGGGCGCCCCCGCCCGCGTGGAGGTGCCGCTGCTCGGCGCGTCCGGCGCCACCGCCCCGGCGGGAGCCCGGTCCCTGGGCGTCCAGGACGGGCGGGCCGTGTACGAGGTCGGATCCGGGTCCTGGACGTTCAACGTCCGCACGCCCGAGGCCGTGCACCAGGACCGCACCCAGCTCGCCGTCGAACCCCCGTTCGGCGCCGACGTCCCCGTCATCGACGGAGAGTCCTCGACGGCCCGGTTCCGCGTCACCAACCTCGAGCGGCACGCCGTCACCGTCCCGGTGAAGGCCGCCGCGACGGACGGCTTCACCGCCGGGGCCGCGGGACGGGTCACGATCCCGGCCGGCGCCTCCACGGAGGTCCCGGTCACGATCAGGCGCACCGGCGAGGCGACCGAGGGAACGGTGACCGTCACCGTCGACGACGAGAGCGTGCGGGCCCCGGTGCGCGTCACCGGCAACCTCGTGCGCGTCGCCGAGATGTCGGCGTCCAGCACCCACAGCGGCTCGTCGCCCGCCTGGACCAACGACGGCGGCACCGACTCCGGCGTGTGGCTGAACGGCGTCGGCGGCTGGAACGACGACACCGCCGGAGACTTCCCCGACACCCTGACCGCCTCCTGGGACGAGCCGCGCCGCGTCGGCCGCGTGAAGGTCTTCACGCTCGACGACCCGGCGCACCCGGCCGCCAAGACCGGAATCCGCGACTTCGACGTCCAGGCCCGCGTGGACGGGACGTGGACGACGGTCGCGACGGTCGCCGGCAGCACCGCCGGCACGGTCGAGAGGACCTTCGCGCCCGTCCGGGCGTCGGCGCTCCGGCTCCTCGTCCGCGACTCCAACGACCACAACTACAGCCGCGTCATCGAGCTGGAGGGCTACTCCTCGTGACTCATTCCAAAGCTCGGCTCCTGGCGGTGCCGGCGGCCGCGCTCCTGGCCGTGTCCGGGCTCGCCGCCGCCGGGGCGGCCGAGACCGCTCCGCCGTTCGGGCCGGACGTCCCGGCCCTGACCCGCGGAACCTTCGCCGACCCCCCGGCGTCCGTGCGGCCCAAGTACCGCTGGTGGCAGCCGCTGGCCCACACCGACGACAAGGAACTGGCCGCGGAGCTCGAACAGATCAGGAAGGCGGGCGGCGGCGGAGCCGAGGTCGCGCCGTTCAGCGTGGAGGGCGCCGGCAACAACTCCCCGGAGTTCCTGAAGACCTACGGCTGGGGCACCCCGCTCTGGGCGCAGAAGACCCGGACGATGCTGGCCGCGGCCAAGGCCAACGGGCTCGGCCTCGACTTCACCATCGGCCCGCGCTGGCCCGCGACCGTCCCCACCGTCGACGACGTCAACGATCCGAGCGCGCAGCAGCAGATCGTCTTCTCCCACGAGTTCCACAAGGGCGGGACCGGCAGGTCGGGGGCGCTGCCCACCAACTTCAACGTCGCGCCGCCCGCCGGGGCGAAGAGGACGCTCGTCGCCGCGCTCGTCGCCAAGTGCTCCGACGCGGGATGCGCCACGTCGAGCGGCCCGCGGATGCTGGAACGCGAGGGCGTCACCGACGTCACCTCGAAGGTGGACGCGCAGGGCGGCCTCGCGGTCGACTTCCCCGGCGACGGCGAGAGCACCTACGCGCTGATCGCCTTCTACCAGACGCCCAGCGGGCAGTCCCTGTCCGGCTACACCGCGACCGGCACCAACTACGCCCTCGACCCGTTCGGCGAGGCCGGGGCCAAGGCGACCACGGACTTCTACGACGAGCACATCCTCACCCCCGACGTGCGGAAGCTGCTCGCCCAGATGGGCGAGAGCGACCTGTTCGAGGACTCGCTCGAACTCGGCACCACCCAGAAGTGGACGTCCGAGCTGGTCGACCAGTGGACGAAGCGGCGCGGCTACTCCCCGGTCGAGGTGCTCCCCGCCCTGGCCGGCGCCGGCGACCAGGGCATCACCGACCGGCCGTTCTTCGACTTCGGCGGCGGCGTCGGCGCCCGGGTCCGCACCGACTACCGGCAGACCCTCAGCGACCTCTACATCCGCAACCGGCTCGACGTGCTGCGCGAGTGGGCCCACAAGCACCACATCAGCACCCGCATCCAGCCCTACGGCATCCCGGTGGACGTCGCGGAGGCCGCCTCGCACGTCGACGTGCCCGAGGGAGAGTCCCTGGCGTTCGGGCAGTCGGTCGGGGCCTACAGCAACGTCCAGGACTACCGGGTCGTCGCGACGGGCGCGCACGTGTCCGGGCGGCCGGTGGTGTCCGACGAGTGCTGCGCCTTCTCCTCCTCGGTGTGGGGCTCGACGGCCGGCGCCGGATCGGACGCCTCCAACCTCCAGGCCGTCTACCGGGGCCTCGCGGGCGGCGTGAACCAGGTCGTCTGGCACGGCTTCCCGTACCTGAGCAGGGGCCCCGCGGGCGCAGGGCCGCAGTCGGCCTGGCCCGGCATGACCTACGGCGGCAACGCCTCCTACTCGGAGGCGTTCGGCGACAAGGGCGGCCCGAACTGGGCCGACTACCGCGCGGTCAACGACAACCTGGCCCGGATGCAGCTGGTGCTGCGGCAGGGCAAGCCCCGCTTCGACCTGGCCGTGTACTGGCAGGACTTCGGCATGAACGGCACCGGCACCACCGGCAGCGGGTCGAACAAGCTGATCCAGAGCTCCTCGGCGCTGGCGTCGGCCGGGTACACCTACGAGTACCTCAGCCCGGCGCTGCTGCGCCGCAAGGACGCCTCCTTCTCCCGCGGCGCCCTGTTCGGCGACCGCTCCGCCTACCACGCGGTGCTGCTGAACGACCAGAAGACGATGCCGGTGGACGCCGCTGAGAAGCTGCTGCGGCTGGCGCGGCAGGGGCTTCCCGTCGTCGTCGTCGGGGACGTGCCGAGCGCGGTGCCCGGCAACGGCGACGCGGCGCGGCAGGACGCGCGGCTGCGGTCGGTGGTCTCCGAACTCCTCCGGCAGCGCGGCGTGGTGCGGGTGGCGAGCGAGGCGGACGCGCCGGACGCGCTGCGGCGCCTGCGCGTCACGCCGGCCGCCGCGCCGCACGACGGCTCGGGCGCCATCCTCGACGTGCGCCGCCAGGCGGGCTCCACCGACTACTACTACCTGTACAACCAGACGAACACCGCGACCGCGCAGAAGATCACCCTGACCGGCGAGGGCGTGCCCTACCGGCTGGACACCTGGACCGGCAAGATCACCCCGATCGCCGACTACACGTCCGGCCACGGCACCGTCACCGTCCCGGTCCGGCTGGCCGGGAACGACGCCGCGGTCATCGCGGTCACGCCGCGGCGCGACGCCGCCTTCACCGGGCCCGCGGGCGGCTCACGCCCGCCGGGGCCGCAGGGCGCGGCGGCCGTCCCCCAGCCGGTGAGGCTGGACGAGTGGTCGCTGTCGGTCGACTCCTGGGGCCCCGGCCCGTCCGGCAGGCCCGGCGACACCGCGCACAAGACGCTCGGCCCGGTCGCGGTGAAGGCCGGGGAGGGCGGCGCGCTGCCCGCCTGGTCGGCGATCACCAAGGCCAACGGCCATCCCGTCGACCTCGCGGACGTCTCGGGCGTGGGCACCTACACCGCGAACGTCACCCTGGACGACGGCTGGAAGGGCATCGACCGCGTCGCGCTCGACCTCGGGACGCCGGTGGACACCGTCCGCGTGAACGTCAACGGGCACGACCTGCCGCCGCTGAACCAGGCGGACCTGCGGCACGTCGAGGTCGGGCGGTACCTGCGGCCCGGCGCCAACACGATCACCGTGCGGGTCGCCTCCACGCTGCTCAACGCGGTCCGCGCCGCGCCCGGCACCGGGGCCTCGTCGCGGGCGCCGATGGACTACGGGCTGTTCGGCCCCGTCGCCCTCACCCCGTCCGGCGGCGACCGCCCGGTGCTGGCCGTCGAGGCCCTCGAACCGGAGCTGCCGCTGGCGGACGGCGGCTACAACCGCGCGACCGTGCTGGTCACCAACGCCTCCGGGCGCGAGGCGAACGTGACGGTCTCCGCGTCCGCCGCCGAGGGGATCGGCGCCGAGCCGGAGCGGGGCCGCGTCACGGTTCCGGCGGGCGGCTCGGTGACGGTGCCCGTCGCGCTGCGGGACAAGGGCGTCGCGTCCGGCACGAGCACCCTGAAGGTGACCGCGCGCAGCGACGCCGGGCCGTCCGCCGCCGCGGCGGTGACCCTGCGGCACTCCGGCGACCTGGCCCTCAACCCGGGCGGCACGCCGTTCCCGCGGGTGGTCGCCGACGCCGGCCAGGACCGGTACCCGGCCAAGCTCGCCGTGGACGGCTCGCCCAGCACGTTCTGGGTGTCATGGGGACGCGCCGCCGGCCAGGGACCGACCCCCGCCGACCCGGTGCGCTACGGCGTCGACTTCGGCGCGCCGGTCGAGTTCGGCTCGGTCGTCGTGGGAGGGCGCTCCAACTACGGGCCGCGCGACTACGGCGTCCAGGTCTCCTCGGACGGCCGGAACTGGCGCACCGTGGCGACCGCGACGGACACGCCGAAGGAGGGCGGGACGACGGCCTTCGCCAAGGTCAGCGCCCGCTACGTGCGCCTGGACATCACCAGGAGCTGGGACGGCGTCGGCGCGAACGTGCAGATGAGCGGGTTCTCCGTACGGCCGTAGCCGGAGAGGGGCCGGGGCGGGACGACCCCCCGCGGGCGCGGTCCGCCCCGGCTCCTTCCGGCAGATCACCGCAAGCCGCAGCAACGACGTGGAGGTTGCTTCAGATGATTCGCCGTGACAGGACCCGCCATGCCGAACGCCGTGCCGTCGCCCTCGCCGTCGCCACCGTGGCGGCGACCCTCGCCGCCGGTCTCCCGGGGACCGCGCAGGCCGCGCTGAAGGCGGGGCACGCGCCGCAGTCCCCCGTGGCGCTGACCGTGGGTGACCAGGCGCGCCCGCTGAGCGTGGAGGGGGCGCCGCTGTTCGGGTGGACGCCCCGCGACCGCGACCCCGGGGAGGTGCAGAGCGCCTACGAGATCATCGTGCGGGGGCCGTCCGGCACGGCGGTCTGGGACAGCGGCCGCGTCCGGTCGGGGAGCCAGGAGTACGTGAGGTACGCCGGGCCGTCCCTCGCGCCGGAGACGTCGTACACGTGGACCGTCCGGACCTGGGACGGCTCCGGAAAGCGCTCTCCGTGGGCGCGGCCCGCCGCGTTCGACACCGGGCTCGCCGACCGGGACTGGCAGGCCACCTGGATCCGGCGCACCACCGCGGAGGCCGACGACTACACCCTCGCCCGCAAGGACTTCACGGTCGGCGAGTCGAAGGTCGTGCGCGCTCGCGTGCACATCGCGGCCGGTCAGCAGTACGCGCTGCACCTGAACGGCGAGACCGTCGACCGCGGCCCCGCCTTCGAGTACGCCGACGACGGCTTCTACAAGACCGTCGACGTCACCTCGAAGGTGAAGGCCGGGCGGCCCGCCACGATCGGCGCGCTCTACCACTGGTACGGGTCGGGGCAGGGGCGGCCGAAGGGCGAGCCCGGCCTGCTCGTCCGGCTGGTCATCGACCACGCCGACGGGACGCGGCAGGTCGTCGTCACCGACGGGACGTGGAAGGTGACGCGCGCCCCCTGGAAGACGGCGCCGAAGCGCAACGGGGACGGCGGCGACTACGTCGAGGACATCGACGGTACCGCCGTGCAGGCCGGCTGGGACGAGCCCGGCTTCGACGCGTCCTCGTGGCAGGACCCGGTGGTCGTCGGCGCCCACCCCGCGTCGGGGTTCAAGCACCTGCACGGACAGGAGACCGCGCTCGCGTACCGGACCGTCCGGCCGGTGAAGGTCACGCGGCTGGACTCGGGCGCGCTGGTCGCCGACTTCGGGAAGGTGATCCCGGCCGTGCCGGTGGTGCGGTTCCGGGAGGGCGTCGCCGGCCGGCACGTCGACATGTACGCCTCCTACGTCCTCAAGGACGACGGGACGGTCTCCCGCTCCAAGAGCGACAACCAGGACACCAACCTCGGCTACGGCTACACCCAGCGCGACGGCGACCAGACCTTCCGGCCGCTCACCTACGACGGCTTCCGCTACCTGGAGATCGCGCCGGGCTCCGGGGCCGAGGCGGACGACGTCTCCGCCGTCGTCCAGCACAACGAGGTGACCCGCGAGGGCGGCCTCCGCACGTCGGACGCGGGAGTGAACGCGGCGTACGACCTGATGGCGCGGTCGGCGCTGTACGGATCGCAGTCCCAGTTCCTCGACACGCCCACCCGGGAGAAGGGGCAGTTCCTCGGCGACTCGGTCGACACCTCGATCGCCATGATGGGCGCCTACGGGGAGCGGCGCCTCACCCGTCAGGCGATCCGCGAGTTCATGGCGTCGCAGGCGCGGTACTGGCCGGACGGGCGCCTCAACGCCGTCTACCCGAACGGCGACGGCAAGCGCGACATCCCCGACTACACCGAGATGTTCCCCGGCTGGGTCTGGGACTACTACCAGCAGTCCGGCGACGCGGCCACGCTCGCGGACGCGTACCCCGTGATGAGCGCGGTCGCCGGCTACGTCCGCCGCTACGTCGCGGAGGGGACGGGCCTGGTCACCAACCTGGAGGGCGGCTCCGGGGCCTACAAGTTCGGCATCATCGACTGGCCCGCGACCATGCGGTACGGCCACGACATGGACACCGCCGCACGCACGGTCATCAACGTGCTCGGCGTGGACGTCCTGAACGCCACCGCCCGCGCCGCCGCCGCGCTCGGCAGGACCGGCGACGCGGAGGCGCTGCGCAAGGACGCCGCCGCGCTCACCGGCAACATCAACGCCAGGCTCCGCCGCCCGGACGGCGTCTACATCGACGGACTGAAGAGCGACGGCTCCCAGAGCGCGCACGCCTCGCAGATCGTCAACGCCTACGCGCTCGCCTACGGCGTCGCCCCCGCCGACGGCCGGGCCGAGGTCGAGTCGTACGTCGCCGGGCTCGGCATGCAGATGGGGCCGATGACCGCGCACCGGCTGCTGGAGGCGCTCGGCGGCCGTCCCGCGGACGTCGTCACCCGCCTCACCGACCCGCGGGGACCGGGCTGGGGCAACATCCTCGCGCGCGGCGGCACCTTCACGTGGGAGTCGTGGGACGCCCCGGAGACCGGGCAGAGCCACTCCCACCCGTGGGGCGCGACGTCGCTGGTCGAGGTGCAGCGGACCCTCCTCGGCGTCGCCGTGACCGCCCCGGCCTCGGCCGCCGTGCGGATCAGGCCGCCGCTGACCGGGCTGGACCGCGCGTCCGGGACCGTCCCGCTGCAGCGCGGAGACGTCGGCGTCACGTGGAAGCGGGCCGGCGGCGGCTTCTCGCTCGACGCGGACATCCCCGTCAACGTCCGCGCCGAGATCCACGTCCCCGCCCGCGCCGCGGGCGACGTGCACGTCTCCGGGCCTGGCGGCGCCCGCTTCACCGGCATGAAGGACGGCTACGCCGTCTTCGAAGCCGGCTCCGGGCACCTCACCTTCCGTTCCGACCACCTCTGAGGAGCCCGGCGATGACCGAACGACCAAGGATCGGGATGAGCCGCCGGGACTTCCTCGGCGCGTCGGCGGCCGGGGTGGCGGGCGCGGTCGTGCTCGGCTCCGCCGGGGGCGCCGCGTCGGCGTCCCCGGCCGCCCCGGCGGCCCGGACGCCGTCCGGGCTGCTGACCTCCCTGCTGCCGGACGGGCTCGGCGTCACGGCCGCCCGGCCGAGGCTGAGCTGGCAGGTCGCCGACCTCGGCCCGGGGACGAGGCAGACGCACTATCAGGTGCAGTTCGCCACCACGCCGGCCCGCCTGGAGCGCGGCCCGCACGTGTGGGACAGCGGGAAGGCCGCGTCGGCGGCGTCCGTCGCCGTGCCGTACGGCGGTCCGGCGCTGGCGCCGCGCACGCCGTACTGGTGGCGGGTCCGGACGTTCGACGGGCCCAGGGCGTCCCGCTGGTCCGAGCCCGCCCTGCTGGCCACGGGCGTCGGCGAGTGGTCCGCCGAGCCGATCTGGACGGCGGCCGCGCGGGCGCCCGGCGACGGCGTCCTCAAGGCCCGGCTGCAGATCACCTCGGTCGCGGCGAGCATCTGGTTCCGGGCGTCCGGGACGAGCGCCAACTACCTGTGGCAGCT
>NZ_JBEZJP010000116.1:0-20426 GCF_040653175.1 Actinomadura sp. NPDC048032 | reverse complement strand
GGTTGCGCAGGACGGCGCCGACGGACGAGGCGACGAGCTGGCCGAGGGTGGCGGACAGGAACGCGACCACGATGGCGAGCAGCGCCTGCTGCGCCGCGCCGTCCACCGCGGCCTCGGCGATCGGCGGCGCGATCAGGACCCCGATGACGCCGCCGCCGACGAAGCCGACGAAGCTCAGCAGGCTCACGATGAAGCCCTGCCGGTAGCCCGAGACTCCGAACAGCACGACGAGCACGAGCAGGATCAGGTCGAGAATGTGGTCGTGCAGCACCGCTTCACCGTATAGGGCCGCGCCGCTGCTTCACGTCCCCTCGATGGACCAGTTTGGGGCGTGCCGGATAGCCGCCGAGGGTGACGCGGGACAGCGGCGACGGCCGTGTCCACCGCGAACTGCCACCTGACCTGCGCACGAGCCTCCGCCGCGCGGGTGGGCGTTTTCGTGGGAAACGACGAGACGCCTCGGCCGCGTAAGGCGAGGTTCACCGTTCAGTCGCGCGCGGCGACGTCCACCCCTCGGTCACGGGCGCCTCGGTCGCGGGCGGCGAGGTTCACGACGTCCTCGGGCAGGTCCTCGACGCGGGAGGTGTCCCACGGCCGGTCCCAGCCGCCCGCGCCCAGCACCTGGGTCAGGATCGCCGCCGTGAACCCCCACACGAGCATGTCCCGGACCTGGAACGCGGGGCCGACCCTGATCCCGGAGGGGTGCCTCACCATCAGCCGGTTCGCCGGGTCGACCAGCTCGCTGATCGGGACCCGCGCGACCGTCGCGACCTCCCCGGGATGGCCGGGCGCGACCTCCGACGGCTCGCGCCACCAGCCGGCGACAGGCGTGACCCGGTGCTCGCTGTGCGACAGGTACAGCTCCGGCAGCGTGCACAGCACGTCCACGCCGGACGGCTCGACGCCGGCCTCCTCCCACGCCTCGCGCAGCGCCGCCGCGACCGGGCCGTCGTCGCCGGGGTCGATGCGGCCGCCGGGGAAGGCGGGCTGCCCGGCGTGCTTGTTGAGGGTGGCGGCGCGCTCGGTGAGCAGGACGTCCGGGCCGCTCGGACCGTCCCCGAACAGGATCAGGACGGCGGCGGCGCGGGCGGCGGGAGCGGGCCGGAACACGGGCGGCACGGGCAGTCTCGGCGCCTCCGAGCGGAAGCGGTCGAGCCAGGCGGGGCAGTCGGGGGTGGCGTCGGTCACGTGGATCCCAACTCCGAAACGTTCCCGTTCCTTCCCGGGACGGCCGGGAGAACCGCTCACGAGAACGGTCCGGGCTTGACGAGCTTGCGCGCCGTCTCCTCGTCCACCGGCCCCTCGCCGAAGGACGGGCAGAGCCGCGCCACCGGGCAGGCGCCGCAGGCGGGGCGGCGCGCGTGGCAGATCCGGCGGCCGTGCCAGATCAGCCGGTGGGACAGCATCGTCCAGTCCTTGCGCGGGACGAGGGAGCCGATCTCCTCTTCCACCTTCACGGGGTCGTCTTCGGTCGTCCAGCCGAAGCGCCGGGCCAGGCGGCCGAAGTGGGTGTCGACGGTGATGCCGGGGACGTCGAACGCGTTGCCGAGGACGACGTTGGCCGTCTTGCGTCCGACGCCGGGCAGCTTGACGAGGTCTTCGAGGCGCCCGGGGACCTCGCCGTCGAACCGGTCGCGGAGCGCGGCCGACAGCCCCATGACCGACTTGGTCTTGGCGCGGAAGAACCCGGTGGGCTTCAGGATCGCCTCGACGTCCTCGGGGTCGGCGGCGGCCAGGTCCTCCGGGGTGGGGTACTTGGCGAACAGCGCGGGCGTGGTCAGGTTCACCCGCATGTCGGTGGTCTGCGCCGAGAGAACGGTCGCGACCAGCAGCTGGAACGGGGTGCCGAAGTTCAGCTCGCAGTGGGCGTCAGGGTACGTCTCGGCCAGGATCCGGTTGATCCGGCGCGCCCGCCGCACCAGCCCCAGCCTCGTCTCGTCCTTCCACTTCCGAGCCCGCGCCTTCGGGGACGCCTCCGTCGCCATACCGGCCAGCCTAAAGCCTCGCGGCCCGGTTCCGGCCGAACGAGAAAGTCGCGCCGATCCGCGTAATCGGCGCGGGGGCGGGCCGTCTCTCCGGGCACGACGTTCCCCGAAGGAGATCTCATGTCCGACCTCAGCCAGGTGGTCCGCCTTCCGGTGCGCCGGATCGAGCTCGACCTGTCGTTCGAGGGCGCCGCCCGGATCGCGGGTGACCTTCGCGAGCACGTTCCCGGCATCGCGTCGGAGGCGGTGCGCCGGATCGAGAGGCGGCTGCCGGAGTTCGTCCGGCCGCACGATCCCCGCTACGCCAAGGCGGTGCAGCTGGGCACGGAGTGCGCCATCGGGCACTTCCTGGATCTGATGGCCGATCCCGCCGCCCCGTCGGCCGACGTCGTGGAGTTCTGGCGGCAGATCGGCGTCGGCGAGGCCAGCGAGGGGCGGACGCTGGACTCCTGGCAGGCGGCGACGCGGATCGGGACGGGCCTGGCCGTCGAGCGGCTCACCGATCACGCCGAGCGGATGGGCTACCGGACGAGTCCGGCGATCATCGCGGCCATCGCCAACGCGGCGCTCGACTACCTGAACCAGCTGGCGGCGATCGTCGCCGAGGGCCACGCGGACGCCGCCGCGCGGGCGGCGGGAGCGCTCCGGGACCGCCGGCGGCACCTGCTCGACCTGCTGCTGAACGGCGCCTCCGCGGCGGACCTCAGGGGGGCGGCGCGCGAGGCGGACTGGGCGCTGCCGCGCACGTTAGCGGTCGTCGCCCTCCGCGAGGACGGCCCCGACGCCCGGCACCCGTCGCTGCCCCCGGACGTCCTGCCGGGCCTGCACCTGGGGGAGCCCTGCCTGATCGTCCCGGACCCAGAGGGCCCCGGCCGCGCGCGGATGCTGGAGCGGCAGCTGCACGGCTGGACGGCCGCGATCGGCCCGGCGGTCGGGATCGGCGACGTCGCGACGTCCCTGCGGCTGGCGCGCGAGGCCCTGGCGCTGGCCCGCCAGGGCCTGATCGGCGGCGCGGCGCCCATCCCGGCCGAGCGGCACATGCCGATCCTGGTGATGATGCGGGAGCGGGCGCTGGTGGAGAAGGTGATCGCGCGCCGGCTCGCCCCACTGCTGAACGCGCGTCCGGCCCAGCGCTACCGGCTCGTGGAGACGCTGCTGGCCTGCCTGGAGCACGGGTTCAACGCCACGGAGGTGTCCGGTCACCTGCACCTGCACCCGCAGACCGTCCGGTACCGGCTGCGGCAGCTAGACGACCTGTTCGGGGACGCCGTTCACGCGACGTCGGACCGGCTGGAGCTCCACATGGCGCTGCGCGCGTGGCTCGCCCTCAACGCCGAGGCCGGCGCCGAACCGTCCGCCGCGCGCGACAGCCTGGGCTACGGGTGACCGCCGATGGGGTCAGCCTGCGGCTTCGACGGCCCAGCCTTGAGCCGCCATGCCCGCATAGGAGGACGGCTTCAGCGTCACCGGTTTCAGGCCCGACCAGCTCGCCTGGAGGTAGTAGCCGTCGCCGTTGGCCAGCCGGTAGACGGACGGCGCGAACCGGACGAGCTTCCAGACCTGGTTCGCGCCCCCGCAGGGGGCCATGACGACCGTGTATTCGCTTCCGCCCTCCCAGGGGACGCCCGCGGCGGGCGTCCCGCGGCTCAGGCATCGCCCGGTGGAGCTGCTCGTCAGCGTGAAGCCGCCACCGGTGTTCTTGCGCTTCCACCCGGTCGCCGAGTCGGTGCAGGAGCGCTGCACGACCGACGTCCCGCTGGGCGCCAGGCACGACTGGAGCGTCGTGTTCCGCACGCGGAAGGGACCCGCGCCGGACGCCGTGCCATCGCCGCCGGCGCCGCCGGGGACCCGGCCGCCGCTTTCGGGGGAGCGGGTGCCGACGGTGTAGTCGGGCGGGGCGACGTCCGCCGGAGCCGAACTCGCCGGGGTGGGCGTCGCGGGCGGCGGGGCGGCGCGCGGGTCCTCGCCCGGACCGCCGCCGACCGTGGTGAACAGGATGATCGCGATGCCGGTGGCGACGCCGCCGGCCACCGCGGCCGGAAGGGACCAGCCGGGCAGGGACGCCGCCGGAGCGAGGGAGCCGAGCGGCGCCGACGGCGCTCCCAGCAGGACGGCGCCGATCGGCAGAGCGCGCCGCAACCGCCCGTTGAGGTCGGTCATCTCCTTGGAGGCCCGCCTGCACTCCTCGCAGGACTCCAGGTGCCGGCGCAGGGCGCGGCTGCGGCGGCGGCCGGGGCGGCGGACGCTCGCCGCGAGCTGGGCGGTGAACTCCGCACATTCCGGACGTCCCCCGGAGCCTGCGACGAGGAACGCCTGCCGGAGCCCTTCGCGCGCCCGGAACGCGAGCTGGGAGACCGCGCCCTTCTCCATGCCGAGCAGCTCCGCGACCTGCCCGACGGGCTCCTCCTCGATGACCGTGTACCAGAGGACGGTCTGCCACCGTTCGGGCAGCGACCGGAAGGCGCGGACGAGCGCGTCGAGCTCGTCGACGTCGGGCGGCTCGTCCTCGGAGTCCGAGGCCCACTCGGCGACCTCGTCGGTCACGACGGTGCGGCGGGCGCCGCGCGCCCAGTCCGTGGCCGTGTTCCGCACGACGGTGTAGAGGTAGGGCCTGCACGCGTCGCGGGGCCCGCCGCCCTGGCGCATCGCCGCGAACGTGCGCGTGAAGGCCTCGCTCGTCAGGTCCTCGGCGAGGTGCTGGTCGCGGACCAGCCCGCGCGCGTACCGCAGGACCGCCGTGTGGTGCCGCCGGAACAGCTCGTCGGAGGCCTCGTCGTCGCCCTTCGCGGCGGCCGCCAGAAGGTCGGCGTCCGGCCGCGTCCCCACGCCCGCTACCACCACGCCATCCAACCCAAGGCACGCATCTCACCACAACCTTCGGAGACCGCTTGCTCACCGCAGGAGGAGACACCCGACCCGCGCCCGGATTACGGGGATTTGTAGGCAATCTTAAAAAGACAGGACTGTTCTCCAGTGTTATGGTCGCCGCATGATCCTGGACTCGTCCCGCTGGACGGCGACCCTCGCCGGACGGCGCGTGCTGATCACCGGCGCGGCGCGGGGCATCGGCGCGGCGCTCGCCGCCCGGCTGCACGAGCACGGCGCGCGCGTGGCGCTCGCCGGCCTGGAGCCCGACCTCCTCGCGGACGTCGCCGACCGGTGCGGGACGGCCCTCTGGTGGACGTGCGACGTCACTGACCGCGGCACGGTCGAGGACGTCGTCGAGAGCGCCGTACGAGAACTGGGCGGCCTGGACGTGGTCGTCGCCAACGCGGGCGTGGCCGCGCAGATGCCGGTCATAGGCGGCGACCCCTCCGTCATGGAGCAGAGCCTGCGGGTGAACGTGCTGGGCGTCTACAACACGCTCCGCGCCGCCGGACCCCACCTCAGCCACGAACGCGGCTACGCGCTGGCGGTGTCGTCCCTGGCCGCCGCCGTCAACGCGCCCCTGCTGGGCGCCTACAGCGCGTCCAAGGCCGCCGTGGAGGCGCTGGGCAACACGCTCCGGGCCGAACTGCGCCCGTGGGGCGGGAAGGCCGGGGTCGCGTACTTCGCCGAGCTCGACACCGACATGACGCGCCGCGGGTTCGGCACCGAGGCCGCGTCCGCCCTGATGGACGCGTCGCCCCGGACCGGCCTGGCCTTCGGCGTCACGCCGCTGAAGGTCGGGATCGACGCGCTGGAGCGCGGGATCGCCCGCCGGTCCAGGCGGATCGTCGCCCCCTGGTGGGTGGGCGCCGTCCTGCCGGTCCGGATGGCCGTGCAGCCGGTCGCCGACCACCTCGTCCAGCGCGGGCTGCGCGACATCCTGGAGATCGCCAGGAACGAGCGGGTGGAGCTGACGACGCCGCAGCCGGACCCCGATCGGTGACGGTCCCCCGCGCCACGCCCGGCGGCGTCCGCGAGGTGGGAGTGGTCAACTGGCTCGCCTGCCGCGCCGCGGGCCGGGCCGCCGGGACCGGGCCGCCCAACCTCCTCCTGACCCTGGCGCGCCGCCGCGGACTGTTCCGCGGCTGGCTGTGGTTCGCCGGACGGCTCATGCCCGGCGGCACCCTCCCGCGCCGGGAGACCGAACTGGTGATCCTGCGCGTCGCCCATCTGCGCGACTGCCAGTACGAGTTCGGCCACCACGTCCGGCTCGCGCGCCGCGCGGGCGTGCGCGAGCCGGACGTGGTGCGTCTCAAGGCAGGCCCGGACGCCGACGGGTGGACGCCGCGCGAGCGGGCGGTCCTCACCGCCGTCGACCGCCTCCACGCCGAGCGGGACCTGGACGACGCGACCTGGACGCGGCTGCGCGCCCACCTCACCGAGGGCGAGTGCGTCGAGCTGACCATGCTCGCCGCCCACTACGAGATGCTCGCGACCGTGATCACCGCGCTGCGCGTCCAGCCCGACCGGCCCCGCCGCCCCGCCGGCGGCCGCTGACCGGCACGTCCGAGGAGGTCCCCCTTGCGCATCCGAGTCCTCGCGATCACCTTGACCCTCGCCACGGCCTCCACGGGACTCGCCGTCCCCGCCCGCGCCGCCGGACGGGCCGCCGGAGGAGCGGTCCGCTTCACCGACTCCGGCGGCATCCATGTCGTGGACGTGCGGCGCGTCGACGACCGCCAGTACGCGCTGCGCGTCAGCACTGCCGCGCTGGGACGGGCCGTGGACGTGCGCGTCCTGCTGCCGACCGGCTACGACCGGCGTCCCGGCGCCCGCTTCCCCGTCCTCTACCTGTTCCACGGGACGTCCGGACGCGCCTCCGACTGGATCGAGCGCGGCGACGCCGAGAGGACCACCACCGGACGGCCGCTGATCACCGTCATGCCGGACGGGGGCTTCGACGGCGACGGCGGCGGCTGGTACACCGACTGGGCCGACCCGCGCACCGCACTCGGGCCGTCCAGGTGGGAGACCTTCCACGTCACCCAGCTCATCCCCTGGATCGACCGGAACCTGCGCACCGTGCCCCGCCGGGAGGGCCGGGCCGTCGCCGGCCTGTCGCAGGGCGGATTCGGGGCGATGAGCTACGCCGCCCGCCACCCCGAGCTCTTCGTGTCCGCCGCCTCGTTCTCGGGCGCGCCCGACATCGCCTACGACCCGGTCGTCTCCGTCGGCGCGGCCGGAGTCGTCTCCTACGTCGCGGCCGTCGGCGACGGCGTGCACCCCGACGCGATCTTCGGCTCGCGGCTGGCCGACGCGATCGACTGGCGCGGCCACGACCCCGCGACCCTCGCGCCCAACCTGCGCGGGATGCGGCTCGCGCTCCACACCGCCGCCGGCGTCCCGGGTCCGCTCGACCCGCCCGTCCCGGACCCGGCCGCGATCGGCATCGAGGCCCTCACGCACGCCTCGACGGCCAGCTTCCACCGGCGGCTGGAGGCACTGGAGATCCCCAGCCACTACGACGACCGCCTGCTCGGCACCCACACCTTCCCGTACTGGGCCCGCGACCTGCGGCGGCACATCGGCCCGCTGACGCGGACGTTCGCCGCCCCGCCGCGCCCGCCCGCGAAGATCTCCTACCGGTCGGTCGACCCGGCCTGGACGCAGTGGGGCTGGACGGTCTCTCTCAAGCGGCCGGAGGCCCGGCAGTTCAGCGCGCTGACGGACGCCTCCGCGACGGGCTTCGCCCTGCGCGCCGCCGGGACCGCCACCGTCACGACCCCCGCGTCCTACCGTCCGGGCGCCCGCGTCGTCGTCGACGTGGCGCGCGGGAGGACGCACAAGGTCATCAGGACCGCCGCCGGGCCCTCCGGGCGGCTCACGCTCACCCTCCCGCCCGCGCGCGGCGCCGCGACCACGCTGGTGCGGATCAGCCGTCCATGACGCCCGAGCGCAGCAGGAGCCGCACGTGCTCGATGACCGGGGCCCTGATGGCGCGCAGCGCCTCCAGGTCGCCCGCCGCCACGGCGGGGGTCACCATCGAACTCACCGCCGCCACGACGACCTCGCACGCGAACCGGCCGCTGTCGCCCGTCACGCCCATGAGGTCGGCGAGGCTCGCCGCCAGGTCGCGCTGGACGCGCGTCCGCCGCCGGACGGCCTCCGGGCCCGCCGCGAACACCTCCACCAGGAACAGCCGCGCGTACGCGGGTTCGGCCGCGAGCGCCTCCAGGTAGGCGGTGAAGACGCGCTCGAACCGTTCGGCCGCGTCGGCCTCGCCCTGCGCCGTCCCCTGTCCGGCCGCGTCGCCCTCGCTCTGCATCGCCTCCTGCAACTGGAGGAACAGCAGCAGGCCCGCCTGGTCGAAGGCGGCCATGAAGCAGTCGAGCTTGGACGAGAACAGCGCGTAGAAGCTCTGCCGGGAGACCCGGGCCCGCTTCAGGACGTCCTCCACCGACGTGCCGACGTACCCTTTCTCCGCCATCGCCTGCGCCATGGCGCCGCACAACCGGTCTCGGTGCACCCGCTCGACCTCCGCGCGCGACAGCGCGTGGCGCCCCCTCGGGAGGCGGCGCGGTGTGGGCCCGGACTCGGACGTCTGCATCCGCTCAGGTTAAGGCACGGCCGGTTCCCTGCCCGGGCCATCCCGTAACGGGCGATGAGACCGGTGTGACGGCATTCACCCGGTGGTCCGTACACTGGGCGAACGGGACCGGGGCCGCCCCCCGGGACGGATCACCCCTGGTCCCGCGTTTCGGCGCGCCGTGACCCTGCCTTCACGTACGCGGTGGGACGTACGTCACACTAGGCAAGTAGGTGTTCGAGGAGGAATAGCGTGACCGATCGCGACGTGGACGTTCTGAGCAGAGCCCCGCTCTTCGAGGCTCTCGACGAGCAGGGTGCCAAGGCGCTGCGCGCCAACGTGACCGAGGTGCGTCTCGCCCGCGGACAGACGCTGTTCAACGAGGGCGAGACCGGGGACCGGCTCTACGTCGTCCTCGAAGGAAAGATCAAGCTCACCCGGACGGCGCCGGACGGGCGCGAGAACCTGCTGAGCGTGCTCGGCCCGAGCGAGATGTTCGGCGAGCTGTCGCTGTTCGACCCGCGCCCCCGCACCGCGAGCGCCATCGCGGTCACCGAGTGCCGCCTCGCCGGGCTGGGCCACGACGACCTGCGGCCCTGGCTCACCGGCCACCCCGAGGTCGCCGTGCAGCTGCTCCGCGCGCTCGCGCAGCGGCTCCGCAAGACCAACGACGTGATGGCCGACCTGGTCTTCACCGACGTGCCCGGGCGCGTCGCCAAGGCGCTGCTCGACCTCGCGGAGCGCTTCGGCCAGCCGTCGGAGGCGGGCCTGCACGTCCACCACGACCTCACCCAGGAGGAACTGGCGCAGCTCGTCGGCGCGTCCCGCGAGACGGTCAACAAGGCCCTCGCCGACTTCGCCCAGCGCAACTGGCTGCGCATCGAGGCCCGCGCCGTCGTGATCCTCGACATCGAGCGCCTCCGCAAGCGCTCGAAGTAGGCGAGACCCGAAGCGGGCGGGAGGGGTCAGACGGCCCCGCGCTCGGCGAGGTAGTCGAGCTGGGACTGGACCGACCACTCGGCCGCGGGCCACAGCGACCGGTCCACGTCGGCGTAGACGCGCTCGACGACCTCCCGCGCCGTGCGGGCGCCCGCCGCGACGGCGGCCTCGACCTGGGCGAGGCGCTCGCGGCGGTGGTCGATGTAGTGGTCGAGGACGGCGACGGGGTCGTCCAGCTTGGGCCCGTGACCGGGGAGGATCGTCGCGGCCCCCCGGTCGGCGGAGAACCGGCGGAGCCGGTCGAGCGACCCGAGGTAGTCGCCGAGCCTCCCCTCCAGCACGGTCGTCCCGTACCCGAGGACGGTGTCGCCGGTGAGGACGGCGCCGTCGGCCGGAAGCCAGAACGTCAGCGAGTCGTCGCTGTGCCCCGGCGTCTCCATGATCCGCAGCTCCAGACCGCCCGTGGTGACGACGTCGCCCTCCGCGAGGCCCTCGTCGCCGAGCCGGTGCCGGGGGTCCAGCGCCCGCACCCCGACCCCGCCTCCCGCCATCTTCGCGAACTTCCCGGCGCCCGCCGAGTGGTCGGGATGCCCGTGCGTGAGCAGGACGAGACCGACCCGCCGCCCCTGCGCCTCCACCGTCTCCAGGACGCGCCGCAGGTGCACGCCGTCCTTCGGCCCGGGGTCGACGACGACGGCCTCGGCGGCGCCGGGCTCCGCGATGATCCAGGTGTTGGTGCCGTCCAGGGTCATGGCGGACGGGTTCGGGGCGAGCACGCAGGTGGCTCGTTCGGTACCCATCCCGTCGATCTCCGTCATGTCCCCCATCCTGCCCGAGGCGCGATCGGGGTGGCGGGCCGGGTTCCAGCCGAGGCGCTCCAGCCGCCGGAGCGCGGACGTGCCCGCCAGCCGCCACAGGACGGCCTGGCTCCGCGGCACCCGGCGGGCCATCTCCTCAGCCCTGCGGGTAGTGCCGCGCGACGCCCTCGGGCAGGACGAGGTAGGCGTCGCCGTCGATGATCTCGGCGACCGGCTCCTGCACGACGATCTCGCGCCGCGCGGCGAGCACGTCGGCGACCGTGGCGAACCCGGCGAGCTCCGCCAGCGTCGCGACGGTCGGCGGCAGCATCGTCCACTCGCCGCGCGCCGCCCGCTCGGCCGCCTCCGCCGGGCTCACCCAGGCGACCTGGTCGGCCTCGGTGCTGACGTCCCTGGCCCGCTGCCCCGCCGGCATCGCGGCGACGAAGAACCGGGTGTCGTAGCGCCTGCGCTCGATCTTCGGGGTGATCCAGTGCGCCCACGGGCGCAGCAGGTCGGAGCGCAGCACGAGGCCGCGCCGGTCGAGGAACCCCCCGAACGACTGGGAGCGGTCCAGCAGCGCCTGCCGGTCGGCCTCCCAGTCGTCGCCGCGCGTGTCGTCCACGACCGTCTCCCCGGTCGGGCCGGCGAGCAGCACGAGCGTCTCCTCGAACGTCTCCCGGACCGCCGCGCAGACCAGCTCGCGGGCCAGCGTCTCGTCGGCGCCGAACGCCCGGCCCCACTCGGCGGGGGACGGCCCGGACCACGCCAGCGCCGCCTCCCCGTCGCGCGGGTCGACCGAGCCGCCGGGGAACACGTAGGCGCCGGGCGCGAACGCCATCGACCGGACGCGGCGCAGCATGAACGCCTGGAGCCCGTGCTCGTCGTGGTCGCGCAGCACGACCACGGTCGCCGCGTCCTTGGCGGGCGCCGGCTCGGCCCGGCCTTCCAGGATGTCCTCGACCTGCCCCCGGAACGACTCGGGCAGCTTGAGTCCGTTGGTGATCCCCATGGCGAGCCATTCGGACATACCGAATGGCGTTCCGTCAAGCCCGGAGGCTCACGCCACCTCGGCGATCAGCTCCACCTCGACGGGCACGTCGCGCGGCAGGACGGCGACGCCGACGGCGCTGCGCGCGTGCCGGCCCGCGTCCCCGAACACCTCGGCCAGCAGGTCGCTCGCCCCGTTGATCACCTGCGGCTGGCCGTGGAAGTCCGGCGCGCTGGCAACGAACCCGACGACCTTCACGATCCGCACGATCCGCGACAGCTCGCCGACCTCCGCCTTCAGCGCCGCGATCGCGTTCAGCGCGCAGATCCGCGCCTGGCGGGTCGCCTCCTCCGCGCTGACCTCCGCGCCCACCTTCCCGGTGACGCCCAGCTCGCCCTTGACCAGGGGGATCTGGCCCGCGGTGTAGACGAGCGACCCCGTCCGCGCCGTCGGCACGTAGGACGCGACCGGCGGGACGACCTCCGGCAGCTCGATGCCGAGCTCGCGGATCCGCTCTTCAGGCGTGCTCATCGCCATTCCTCCTCGTTGAGGTCCTTACGACGGGGCTGTTCCGGCAGGGCGCCGCTACTCGATCTCGCGCTTGAAGTAGGCGACGAGGTTCTCGGGGTTCGGCCCCGGCATGACGGTGACGAGCTCCCACCCGTCCTGGCCCCAGTTGTCGAGGATCTGCTTGGTCGCGTGCACCAGCAGCGGAACGGTCGCGTACTCCCACTTCTTCATGGCCCTCACCCTAGCGATCGCCATACCCGGACCCCGCTCGAACCCGCCCCCCGCCCCGGTGCGCTGACGGACCGGCGGGGAGGCGGTCAGCCGGTGGTGCGGGGTCGGTCAGGGCGGGTCGCGAATCTCTTGTTCGACGGCAGCGACGAACGGAGAGAACGATGAGCAAGAGCGTGCTGATCTCGGGTGCGAGCATCGCGGGCCCGTCCCTGGCCTACTGGCTGGCGCGGTACGGGTACGACGTCACCGTCGTGGAGCGGGCGGAGGCGATCCGGCCGGGCGGGCAGGCCGTCGACTTCCGCGGCGAGGTGCACCTGCGGGTGCTGGAGAAGATGGGCGTCCTGGCCGAGATCCGGCGAAGGCAGACCCACGGCGGCGCGCTCGACCTGATCGACGCCGAAGGACGGACGCGGGTCGCCCTGCCCGACTCGTTCACCGGCGGGGACGTGGAGATCCACCGGGGCGACCTCGCCGAGCTGCTGTACGAGCTGACCCGGGACTCCGCCAGGTACGTCTTCGGCGACTCGATCGCGTCCATGACCGAGACGGCCGACGGCGTCCACGTCACCTTCGAGCGCGGGGCTCCGCGCACGTTCGACCTGGTCGTCGGCGCGGACGGGCTGCACTCGAACGTCCGGCGGCTCGCGTTCGGCGACGAGTCGCGGTTCGTCCGGGACTCGGGCTACCACGTCGCGATCTTCGAGGCGCCGAACCGGCTCGGCATCGGCACCGGCAAGCTCTACAGCGAGGTGGGGCGCGGGGTGTCGGTGTACCCGACCCGCGGCGGAACCGGCGCGAACGTCATGTGCGTCTTCGCCGACGACGAGCTGGAGCCGCACCGCCGCGACCAGGAGGCCCAGAAGCGGGCGCTGGCCGAGAGGTTCGCCGGCATGGGCTGGCACGCCGGCGCCCTGATGCGCGACATGTGGGAGGCCCCGTACTTCTACTGCGACTCGATCAGCATCGTCCGGATGGACGCCTGGACGAAGGGGCGGGTCGCCCTGCTCGGCGACGCCGGCTACGGCGCCACCTGCGGCGGGATGGGGACGGGCCTCGCGGTCGTGTGCGCCTACGTCCTCGCGGGCGAGCTAGCCGCCGCGGACGGCGACCACCGCGCCGCGTTCCCCGCCTACGAGGAGCGCATCAGGAAGTTCACGACGGCGTGCCAGCGGGTCGCGGGCGGGGTCGGGCCGTTCTTCGCACCGAAGAACGAGCGCGCGCTGCGCCGCCGCACGACGGTCTACCGGCTGCTGACCGCGGGCCCGTTCATCAAGCTCCTCGACAAGCTGACCACGCAGGCCGCCACGGCGATCAAGCTGAGGGAGTACCCGGAGCCGCGCCGGGCGCCTCACACCGTGTGATCGGGGTCCCCGCAGCGCTCGGGAGTCCCGTCGTACCGCTCGCGCGACGCGTTGATCTCGTCGATGTGGCGGCCGGCCCACTCCTTGATGGAGGTGAGCAGCGGCACGATCCGTTCGCCCAGCAGGGTCAGGGTGTACTCGACCTGGACGGGCACGGACGGGGTCACGCTGCGCGCCACGAGTCCGTCTCGCTCAAGGGAGCGGAGCGTCTGCGTGAGCATCTTCGCGCTGACGCCCGGGAGCGCTCTGCTGACCTCGGCGTACCTGCGAGTGCCGCGCGCCAGCTCCGTGAGGACCAGCATGCTCCACTTGTTGCCGATGATCCCCATCAGCTGATGAGTGGGACATCCGTCCATGTAAGCCTCGAACGCCGCCTTCTCCTGCTCGCGACGCTCCGCCGCCGTCATCGTGGCCATGCCGCGGGCTCACCTCCGGGTACCGAACGCACTCCGAAGTAACTTCTTCCGGCCCGCGGCTGTTCCGGCGACAGTTGCCGGTGCGGGATACCCCGCACACCCACCCACTTCGTACAGAAGGTTCTGCCATGCGCGCGATCATCGTGAGGACACCCGGCGGGCCCGACGCGCTGGAGCTCGCCGACGTTCCGGTTCCCGTCCCGGGGCCCGGCCAGGTGCGGATCCGGGTGGCGGCGGCAGCGGTCAACCCGGTCGACGCCGCGACCCGCTCCGGAGCGCTGGCCGGCGCCGGGCTGATGCCGCCGTTCGGTTCGCGGCCCGCGGTCGGCATCGGCTGGGACGTCGCCGGCACCGCCGACGCGGTCGGGGAGGGCGTGACCCGCATCGCCGCCGGCGACGAGGTCATCGGCCTGAAGGACCGGCTCGACGTGCCGCTGGGCGCCTACGCGGACGCGATCGTCCTGGACGCTGACGCCGTCGCGCCCGCGCCGCGGTCGGTCCCGGCCGCCGAGGCGTCGACCCTCCCGCTGAACGGGCTGACCGCCCTGCAGGCCCTGGACCTCCTCGCTCTGCCGCCGGGTGCCACGCTGCTCGTCACGGGAGCCGCGGGCGCCGTCGGCGGCTACGCGGTGGAGCTGGCGGCCCACCGCGGCCTGCGCGTCGTCGCCACGGCCTCCGCGTCCGACGAGGCGCTGGTGCGCGGCTTCGGCGCGGAGATGTTCGTTCCGCGCGGCGCGCACCTGGGAGACGCCGTTCGCGCGCTCGTACCGGGCGGTGTGGACGGCGCCCTGGACGCCGCCCTCCTCTCGGTCGCGGCCCTCGACGCCGTCCGGAACGGCGGGACGTTCGCAGCGGTCAACGGCGGCCCGGCCACCCCGCTCCCGCTGCGCGGAACCACCGTCCACAACGTGTGGATACGCGCGGACGCCGCGCAGCTGGGCATGCTCGCCGCACTCACGGACAAGGGCGGCCTCACCCCCCGCGTCGCCGACACCCTCCCCCTCACCGAGGCCCCCAAGGCCCACAAACGCCTGGAAGCAGGCGCCCTACGTGGCCGCCTGGTCCTCACCCCGTAGGACCCTCCGCTGGCTTTACACCGGAGGGCTGGTCGGGGGGCGTCGACGGACGCGCGGCCCTTCTCCGTCCAGTAGACGCCTCCACTGACTTTAGGCCGGACGGCTGGTCGGGGGGTCGGCGGGGTTTTCGGCGCGGAGCATGACGCGGCGGAGGAGGTCGGAGAGGGTGCGGCGCTCGGTGGGGTCGAGGGCGGCGAGCAGGCGCGTCTCCTCGACGCCCAGGCCGTCCATCGCGTCGCGCCAGGCGGAGCGTCCGGCGGGGGTGAGCTCGACGACGACCCGGCGGCGGTCGGTCGCGGACGGGGACCGGCGGACGAAGCCGCGGCGCTCCAGCGCGTCCAGCCGGCCGGTGATCGAGTTCGGGGGCATGGCGAGGTCGGCGGCCAGGAGGGAGGGGGCCGCGGTGCCGTGCCGGCCGGCGAGCGCGTGCAGCGTGTCGAACTCGTGCCGCTGCAGGCCGGAGGCGGCGAGGAGCTCCTCCTTCATCCGCCGGATGTGCTTGACGAAGAAGATCATCCGAGTCACGGCGCCCTCGATGTCGGGATCGAGGTCGGGCACGATCGGCGCCCACCGCTCCACGTGCTCGTCGGTCCGGTCCCTGTCTCCCATGCGGGGATCGTAGTGGGTGGCTTGATTCGTTGGGGAATAATTCGTTGCCGATTAGTTCGTCAACGAACTACATTGTCCGGCCATGACCCACCCCCTGCGCGGCCGGGACTTCCGGCTGCTGTTCGCCGCCCGCGTCCTGTCCCTGACCGGGGACGCCGCCGTCCCCGCCGCGCTCGCCCTCGCCGTCCTGCGGGCCACGGGCTCCACGTCCGCGCTCGCCCTCGTGCTCGGCTGCGCGATGGTGCCGCGCCTGCTCCTGCTGCCCCTCGGCGGCGTGCTCGCCGACCGCCTCGACGCGCGGGGCGTCGCCCTCGCCACCGACCTCGCCGGCGCCGCGGCGCAGCTGTTCGCGGCCCTGGAACTCCTGAACGGCGAGCCGCGCCTGTGGCACCTCGCCGCCGCCCAGGTGATCGGCGGCGCGGCCTCCGCCTTCCAGACGCCGACCGTCTCGCCCCTGATCGCCGGCACCGTCGAGCCGTCCGGACTCCAGAAGGCCAACTCCCTGATGGGCGTCGCCAACGGCGCCACCCGCCTCGCCGGGCCCGCCCTCGCCGGCGCGCTCGTGCTGACCGTCGGCCCCGGCTGGACGTTCCTGCTGGACTCGGCGTCGTTCGCCGCGAGCGCGGCGCTCCTCGCCCTGGCGCGCGTCCGGAACGTCCCCATCCCGCGGCGCTCGCTGCGGGCCGACCTGGCGGAGGGCTGGTCGGAGGTCCGCTCGCGCGACTGGTACTGGACGAGCCTGATCGCGCACGGCGTCTGGAACGGCACGTCCGCCGTCCTGCTCACCCTCGGGCCCGCCCTCGCCGTCGAACGGCTCGGCGGCGAGGGGGTGTGGATCGCGACCGTCCAGGCGGGCGCCGCCGGGCTCCTCGCCGGGGCGCTGCTGGCCGCCCGCTTCCGTCCGCGCCGGCCCGTCCTCGTCGCGAACGCGGGCCTGACCGCGCTGGCGCTGCCCCTGGCCCTGTTCGCGGCCGCCGCGCCCGCGCCCCTGCTCGTCGCGGCGTACGGGCTGGCGCTCACCGGCCTCGGCGTCCTCAACCCCACCTGGGAGACCGTCGTGCAGATGAGCATCCCGCCGCACGCGCTGGCCCGGGTGACGTCCTACGACTGGCTGCTGTCGCTGGCCGCGGCGCCCCTCGGCTACGCGCTCGCCCCGTGGGCCGCCTCGGCGTGGGGCCCCTCCGTCCCGCTGTGGACGGCGGCCGCGCTGGTCGGCGCCGCCTGCCTGGGCACGGCCGCGGTGCCGGGCGTCCGGCGCCTGACCATGCCCGAGATCGCGCCGGACGCCGTGACGCCCACGCCTCAGCCGCAGGCCCGGTGACAGCGGCGGGTCAGCGGGGCGGCTGCTGCTCCGGGGTCTCCCGCGCGCCACCGCCGATGCCGCGCCGCTGCTCGTCCGGCGGCGCGGCGACCTCCGACCCGCGGCGCTTGGGCTCGTCCAGCCCGATGACCGGCGGGACCTCCTCGGCCGACTCCAGCGACGACGTCTGCTCGGCCGCCTTGGCCAGCTCCTCCTCGGCCTTGGCGAGCCGCTCGCCGAGGTCGGGCCTGGCCTCGCCGCCGTCCTCGGAACGTGAGGCCGCGCCGCCCGCGGCGCGCTCGAAGAACCGCAGGATCTCCACCGGCAGCGGCATGACCAGCGTGCTGTTCTTCTCGGCGGACACCTCCACGACCGTCTGCAGCAGGCGCAGCTGCAGGGCCGCCGGGTCCTGCGACATGATCTCCGCGGCGGCGGCGAGGCGCTTGGACGCCTGGAACTCGCCGTCCGCGGTGATGATGCGGGCGCGGCGCTCCCGCTCCGCCTCCGCCTGCCGGGCCATCGACCGCTTCATGCCCTCCGGCAGCGACACGTCCTTGATCTCGACCCGCTCGATCAGGATGCCCCACGGCCCCTCGGTGATCTCGTCGATGATCGCCCGCAGCCGCATGTTGATCTTCTCGCGCTCGCCGAGCAGCTCCTGCATGTCGGCCTGCCCGATCACCGACCGCAGCGACGTCTGCGCCACCTGCGAGACCGCGTACCCGTAGTTGTGCACGTTCACGATCGCCTTCACCGGATCGATCACCCGGAAGTAGACGACCGCGTCGACGCGGACGCTCACGTTGTCCTGGGTGATCCCGTCCTGGCCGGGCACCCCCATCGTGATCGTCTGCCGGCTGACCTTCTGCATGCGCTCGGCGATCGGGACAATCACCGTCAGGCCGGGCGTGCGCACCGCGCCGGGCCGCAGCTGCCCGTTCCGCTGGACCTGACCGAACCTGAACACGATCCCGTGCTCGAACTGCTGCACGATCCTGATCGACGACGACAGGACGATCAGCCCGACGACGACGAGGACGAGCACGATGATCAGGGCCACCGCTTCCATCACGGCACCTCTTTCGCATGAGGGCCCGGGCCCCGGGAGGCGCCCCCGGAGCTCCGGCGGGCGTCCGGACCGGTCAGGGTCCGGACGGAACCGTCCATAGCACGGCTCACGTTTTCAAGCTAACCGCGCGGGCAGGCCGAATGACAGCGTCAGGGCGGGGGAACCGTGTCAGGGATCACTTGCATGAGGGCGACCGCCCTCTCAAGTGTTTGACGAGCGAACGATATGGTCGATCGGGTGAGCGCGAGAGACACCGACTGGGACGGCGTACGCCTCCATGTGGTCACCGGCAAGGGCGGCACGGGAAAGACCACCGTCGCCGCCGCCCTCGCCCTTGCCCTGGCCGCAGGCGGCCGCAAGGTGCTGCTCGTCGAGGTCGAGGGGCGCCAGGGCATCGCCCAGCTCTTCGACTGCCCGCCGCTGCCCTACGAGGAGCGCCGCGTCGCCGTCGCCCCGGACGGCGGGGACGTCCACGCGCTCGCCATCGACACCGAAGAGGCGCTCATCGAGTACCTCGAGATGTTCTACAACCTCAAGCGCGCCGGGAAGGCGATGACCAAGCTCGGCATCGTCGACTTCGTCACCACCATCGCCCCCGGCCTGCGCGACGTCATCCTCACCGGCAAGACGTCCGAATCGGTGCGCCGCAAGAAGAAGGACGGCTCGTTCGTCTACGACGCCGTCGTGATGGACGCACCGCCCACGGGCCGCATCACGAAGTTCCTGAACGTCAACGACGAGGTCTCCGGCCTCGCCAAGGTCGGCCCCGTCCGCAACCACGCCGACACCGTGATGAAGGTCGTCCGCAGCCCCGAGACCGCCGTGCACTTCGTCACGCTCCTGGAGGAGATGCCCGTCCAGGAGACGATGGACGGCATCCGTGACCTCACCGCGGTCGGGCTCCCCGTCGGCGGCGTGATCGTCAACATGGAGCACCAGCCCGTCCTCAGCGAGGACGACCTCGCCGTCGCCGCCGCCGGGTCCCTGGACACCGACGAGATCGTCCGCGGCGTGAAGGCCGCCGGCCTGGAGCACGACGCCGAGGCGATCGCCGCCGTCCTCGCCGGGGAGGCCGCCGACCACGCCCGCCGCACCGCCCTCCAGCGCCGCGAGAAGGAGCGCCTGGACTCGGTCGACCGGCCCCGCTACACCCTCCCCCTGCTCTCCGACGGGATGGACCTGGCCGGCCTCTACGACCTGGCCGCCGCGCTCCGCGACCAGGGCGCCGCATGACCGCGCCCGGCCGCGGCGTCTCCTGGGTGAGGCTGACCCCCCGCGCGGGCGGGGACCGACCGGCAGAGGTGAACCGATGAGTCAGACCAGCAGGACCCCACCGGTGCTCGACGTCGACGGGCTGCTCGACGACCCGCGCACGAAGATCATCGTGTGCTGCGGGTCGGGCGGGGTCGGCAAGACCACCACGGCCGCCGCGCTCGGCGTCCGCGCCGCCGAGCGGGGCCGGGACGTCGTGGTCCTCACCGTCGACCCGGCGCGCCGCCTCGCGCAGTCGATGGGCCTGTCCGAGCTCGACAACAACCCCCGCCGGATCGACATCGACGGCGACGGCGAGCTGCACGCCATGATGCTCGACATGAAGCGGACCTTCGACGAGATCGTCGAGGCGCACGCCGACCCCGACCGGGCCAAGCAGATCCTCGCCAACCCCTTCTACCAGTCGCTGTCGTCCAGCCTGTCGGGCACGCAGGAGTACATGGCGATGGAGAAGCTCGGGCAGCTGCACCGCTCCGGCGCCTGGGACCTGATCATCGTCGACACCCCGCCGTCCCGGAACGCGCTGGACTTCCTGGACGCCCCCGAGCGCATGGGCCGGTTCCTCGACGGCCGCTTCATGAAGCTCCTCGCCGCCCCGGCCAAGACCGGCGGCCGCTTCGGCGTCAAAGTGATCAGCGCCGGGTTCGGCGTGTTCACCGGCGTCATCAACAAGGTCCTCGGCGTCCAGCTGCTGCGCGACGTGCAGACGTTCGTCGCCGCCTTCGACACCATGTTCGGCGGCTTCCGGGAGCGCGCCGAGAAGACGTTCAAGCTCCTGCAGACCCCGGGCACCGCGTTCCTCGTCGTCGCCGCCCCCGAGCCCGACGCCCTGCGCGAGGCGTCCTACTTCGTCGAGCGCCTCGCCGAGGAGCGGATGCCGCTCGCCGGCCTCGTGGTCAACCGCGTCCACGAGTCCGCCGGCGACGTCCTGTCCGCGGCCCGCAGCCAGGCCGCCGCCGAGACGCTGGACGAGCGCGGCGAGCACGCGCTGACCGCCGCCCTGCTGCGCCTGCACACCGACCGCCTGCAGCTCGCGGCCCGTGAGGAGCGCCTCCGCGACCACTTCGCGTCCACGCACCCGACCGTGCCGGTCACGGCCGTCCCGGCGCAGGCGGAGGACGTCCACGACCTCGACGGCCTGCGCCAGGTGGGCGAGGACCTCGCCGGCCCCGCCGCGTCTCCCAGCGCCGCCTGACGCCGATTCCGAGGCTTTCACCGGCCTCGGAATCCGGCTCCTCGCGGTTCGATCCGGAACGGCGGCGGTTCGGCCTTCCACCGCCCGGGCGGCGCCGCGCGCCGATCTCGGAGAAGCGCGCCCACCCGGATCGGCGCCACCGGAAACTGACACACGAGCCGAACCCGGGCGATCGCCCTCTCCGCACTCTGATCAGCGAAAACAGCCTTTATGGGCATGCC
>NZ_JBEZJP010000115.1:0-20453 GCF_040653175.1 Actinomadura sp. NPDC048032 | reverse complement strand
GCGAGAACTGCGGGGCGCGGCGGTTCAGCGTCCAGTCCCCGACCTCGCGCGCCTTGTAGGCGACGGGGTCGTGGAGCGTGTGGGTGCGCAGGTTGCGCCAGTGCCGGTCGAAGCCGTAGTCGCTGGTGGTCGCCCGTGCGCCCTGGATCTCGAACAGCCGGGACGCCGCCCCGAGCGCGACCTTCGTCGTCAGGTACTTGGCCTCGTAGACGGCGACGGCGGCCTCGGCGCGCTCCTCCTCGGTGAGCGACGGGCCGGTGTCCAGGGCCGCCTGGAGCGCCTCGCCCGCCCGGTCGGCGAGCAGGGCGGCGGCGCGGATCTCGCTCCGCAGCTCGCCCACGGTCTGCAGAACGTAAGGGTCGTCGGTGGCGCCGTCCACGCCCGATGTCTCCCACGGGGCCGCGTGCAGGCGCGTCCAGTCGAGGGCCTCTCGGAGCGCGCCCTCGGCCGTCCCGATGTAGAAGTTGACGAACGCGAGCTGCCAGTGCGGTGTGACGAGCGTCTGGTACGGGCTGAGCTCCCGGCCGGTGAGCGGATCGGGCCCGAGGATCTCCGAGCGCTCGACGCGGGTCCCGTCGAACTCGACGCCGCCGGAGTCGGTGAGGCGCTGGCCGATGTTGTCCCAGTCGCCCAGGGCGCGAAAGCCCGCGCGCCCTCCCGGCAGCGAGACGAAGACCAGTTCGCCCTCGTAGGAGGCGGTCACCGACAGCTGGTCGCCGAGGCTCGCACCGGACGCGAACGAGCGGCGCCCGTCGAGCCTGAAGCCGTCCCCGTCGCGGGTGAGGACGATGCCGGAGCCGCCGCGCGGGTTCTGCACACCGCCCCAGAAGAGCTTCTCCTCGCCGTTGCGGCGGGAGAGCGCGTCGGCCTGCTCCGGCGTGCCGAACAGCGGCGCGATGCGGGTCTGGGCGTAGTGGTAGCCGATGAGGTGGGCGATGGAGGTGTCGCCGCGCGCGATCCGGCGGGTGATCAGGGACGCCTGTGCGTACGACAGGCCGTCGCCGCCGTACTCGACTGGTTCCTGGACCTGCAGGAGGTCGTGTGCGCGCAGCAGTTCGACCTCGGCGCGGGGAGTCCCGTTGGCGCGGTCGCGTTCGGCGGCGGTGGCGCGCAGCTCGGCGGAGACGAGGTCTGCGCGCTCCAGGGCCGCGGCGAAACGCTCGTCCCGGCTCTGCTGCTCGGTAGCGGTCTGCTGCTCGTTGGCGGTCTGCTGTTCGGTGTCGACGGACATGCTGCTGTGTCTCCTCAAGGGGGCTGCGGACGGGTCGTGGACGCGGCGTCGCGACACAACGCGCTGCAGGTCCTCTGCAGGTCGATGTGGCGGCGGCGGACGAGGCGCATGACCGCGTCAGGACCCGGTGCGCGCCGGCTCGCCGCGGTCGGCGTCCGCGGCCTCGAGCTCGCGCACCAGCGGCAGGACGCGCTTGCCGAAGTACTCGACGTCCTCCAGGTAGTGCAGGAAGCCGAGCAGGAAGAGGTCCACACCGAGGCGCTTGTAGGCGACGATGCGCTCGGCGATCTGCTCGGGCGTGCCGATCAGCCCGGTGCGGAAGCCGTCGTTGTACTGCACCAGATCGGCGAACTCTGAGTCCTGCCACATGCCCTTGCCGTCGGACGTCGACCGCCCGGCCTGCCTGACCGCGGTCCCGAAGCCCTCGACGGCGTCCCGGTCGGCCTTGGCGACGATCTCGCGCAGCACCTCGCGCGCCTCGGCCTCGGTGTCCCGAGCGATCAGGAACCCGTTCAGGCCGAACCGCACCCGCCGTCCGTGCAGCGCGGCCTCCGCGCGCACCTCGGTGATCTGCTCGGTCACGCCGTCGAAGTCCCTGCCGTTGCTGAAGTACCAGTCGGAGACCCGACCTGCCATCCGCCGGGCGCTGGTGGAGTTGCCGCCCTGGAAGATCTCCGGGTGCGGGCGGCCGGGGCTCTCGACCGGCTTGGGTCGCAGGTCGAAGTCGTGCAGGCGGTAGAAGTCGCCGCGGAACTCGGCGTGCTCGGACGTCCAGATCTCCCGCAGCACCCGGATGAACTCCTCACTGCGCCGGTAGCGTTCGTCGTGCTCCAGCCACGGTTCTCCGAGCTTGGTGAACTCGTCCTTGAACCAGCCGCTGACGACGTTCACCGCGGCCCGTCCGCCCGAGAGCTGGTCGGCCGTCGCGACGAACTTGGCGAGCACGCCGGGCTGCCACAGCCCCGGGTGGATCGCCGCGATCACCTTCAGCCGCTCGGTGGCGAGCAGCAGCGCGAGGCTGAACGCGGTCGACTCGTGCTGGTAGGCGGCGCCGTAGGACGCGATGTAGCGCACCTGGCTGAGCGCATACTCGAAACCGTTCTCCTCCGCCAGGACGGCGAGCTTCCGGTTGTAGTCGTATCACCAGTCCGTGCGCTGCTCGATCTTGCTCACGACCAGGCCGCCGCTCACGTTCGGCACCCAGTAGGCGAACTTCACCGGCTCGGCGGGACTGTTGTCGATATTTCCTACTGACATAGTTGAGATTATGGAGTCCCGTCCCCCCGCCGGTCAATGCGGCGCTGGTGACGGGCCGAGAGGGACCTGTCACCGGCCGGCGCCCGCCCGCGGACCTTCAGTGGCGGCGGCGTTCTGCGGGCTCCAGGAGGAGGACCTCCAGTGCCTGCGCGCAGGATTGGGCGTGCGCCAGGAACCAGGGGATGCGCGTGTCGGTGATGACCTCGGGAGTGGAGCGCAGCGCGAGCGCGTAGCGGACGTACCCGGCGCGGTCGAGCAGCGGCACGGCCAGCGTGCGCACGCCCTCCGCCGACTCTCCGTCGTTCATGGCGTGGCCGGCGGCCCGGACCTTCTCGATCTCCGCGCGCAGCAGGCCCACGTCGGCGATCGTCCGGTCGGTCAGGGGCCGGAGCGGGCCCAGCTCGGCCAGGTCGTCCTCGCCGGGAGGCGCCCAGGCCAGCAGCACCTTGCCCAGGGCCGTGGAGTACAGGGGCCGGCGCAGGCCGATGCCCGTGTCGGTGCGGCGCACGGTCCCGCCGGCCAGCAGCAGGGCTTGGTCGCCGCTGCGGATCGCGAGGTCGGCGGTCGCGCCCGTGAGCCGGGTCAGGTGGTCGAGTTCGGGCGCGGCGCGGTGAAGCCCGTGCTGGTGGTAGGAGAGCAGGCCGAGTTCGGTGACCGAGTGGCCGATGCGGTAGCGGGCGGTCACCGCGTCCTGCGCGAGGAAGCCGGACGAGGTGAGCGTCCGGGCGAGCCGGTGGGCGGTCGAGGTGCTCAGCCCGAGGCGCCGGGCGATGTCGGACGCGGTGAGCGCGGTACCGCCGTCCCGGAAGCACAGCAGGACCTCGAGCGCGCGCAGCACCGTCTGGCTGCCCGGCGCGCGGTTCGTCGTCGGCATCGAAGACCTCCGATCGGGGGCCCACGATGCAGTAATCCTGACCGGAGCCGTCGATTGGCGAACACCCTGGCCAGGACGCTGATCGACCAGGAAGTTTCCCATCATGTGAAATCCATGTTGAGTTGGTAGGTTTTACCGAGAATACTCCCGGCCATGGTCACCACGCATCCTGCGAACCTGTGGTTCACCCGCTGTCCCGTCCCCACCGCGACCGGCATCGCCGCCGACCGGGGATGGCTGGCGGACGAGTTCGCCGCCGACGGGATCGCGGTCCGCTCGCTGCAGGACGCGGGCACCGAGGACGTCCGCGGGGAGCACTACCGGCACCGGCTCGCCACACTCGTCCGGGAGGGTGGGAACGTTCCCGCCCTGTGGGCCAGGTCGAACGGCGCGCCCACACGGCTGATCGGGCTCACCTGGTTCGAGGAGCGGCAGGTCATCGCCGTCCGGCCGGGCTCGGGCATCACCGAGCCCGGGGACCTGAAGGGCCGGCGGCTGGCCGTCCCGCGGCGCGCCATCGAGATCGACTTCTGGCGGGCCATGGCGCTGCGCGGCTTCGACGGGGCGCTGCGCCAGGCCGGGCTGACGCTGTCCGACGCCGAGCGGGTCGAACTCGACGGCGACGCCCTGCCGGGGCAGTGGGAGGCGGAACTGGCCGCCCTGCGGGACGGGCGGGTCGACGCCGTCTACACGAAGGGCGCGGTGGCCGTGGAGACCGCGGCCCGCTACGGCGCCGAGGTCGGCATCGACCTCGACTCGCTCCCGGACCGGCGGGCGCGGGTCAACAACGGCACGCCCCGTCCGATCACCGTCGCTCAGCGGCTGCTGGACGACCATCCGGACCTGGTCGTGCGGTTCCTCGCGGTCCTGCTGGGCGCGGCGGACTGGGCCCACGACCACCCGGAGGAGCTGGCCCGGGTCCTGCAGGCCGAGACCGGGTCCGGCCCGGCCGGAGTGGCCGGAGCCTACGGCGCGGGTTACCACCGGAGGCTGCACGCGGAGCTCGGCGCCGACCGCCTCGACCTGCTGGCCGAGCAGGAGGACTTCCTGCGCCGGCACGGCTTCCACGACGCCCGGGTGGACGTGTCCGCCTGGGCCGATCCCACACCGCTGGCCGAGGCCCGCGGCCTCGTGCCGCGCCCCGCCTTCTCCCAGGAGTATTCATGACGCGCTTCCTCTCCCGCAGGCCCCTGCTCTCCGCGGGCGCCCTCGCGGTCCTGCTGGCCGTCGCGGGCTGCGGCGGCTCGGGCTCGAAGGCGGCCGCCGACGGGACGGTCGTCCTCCGGATCCCCGATCCCGGCAACTCCGGGGTGCTGGCGCTCGGCAAGAAGGACGGCAGCCTCGCCAAGGCTCTGTCGGCCGTCCACGCGAAGGTCGCCTGGACGGGGAGCACGGGACCGTTCGCCCCGGCCGCGCAGCAGATGAACGCCGGCCAGCTCGACTTCGCGCAGGGCTCGATCACCTCGGCGATCGCCGCACTGGCCCAGAAGCCGGGATTCGCGCTCTTCGCCCAGGTCGCGCCGGACAAGGCGGGCGAGGGCATCCTCGTCCACAGGGACTCGACGATCACCTCGGTGCAGGGCCTGGTCGGCAGGAAGGTCGCGGTCAACAAGGGCGGCACGGCGGAGTACCTGCTGCTCAAGGCGCTGGAGTCGGCGGGGGTGAAGCCGGACCGGGTCACCCGCGTCTACCTCAACCCGGCGCAGACGGCCCCGGTCTTCAACTCCGGGAAGGTCGACGCGTGGGCCGCGTGGGCCGCGTACACGATCCCGGAGATCGCGTCCACGGGAGCCCGCTTCCTGGTGAAGGGCGGAGAAATCGACTCGCAGAACTACTCGGTCTGGGCGGTCCGCGCCAAGTTCGCCGAGGAGCACCCGCAGGTCGTCAAGGCGTTCTACCGGTACGTGCACGACCAGGGTCTGCGGCAGATCCAGGACCCGGCCCCCTTCGTCAACGTGTTCACGAGGTCCGGGCCGCAGGCGGTGACTGGGACCGCCGAGCAGCTCACCATCGCCAACGTCCGCCAGGGCGCCGCCGCCGCGCCGATCGGCGCGGCGGACCTCGCGAACTTCGCCGCCGTCGCGCGGTTCTTCGCCGACCAGAAGATCACACCGACGGTGGTGGACGTGAAGCCGCACGTCCTGGACCTGGCAGAGGACGGATCATGACCACCGTCCCTGTCGGCCCGGCGCCCTCGGCCGGCCCGGCGGCGTACCCGGACCTGGTCGTGCCGCGCCCGCGGCTGCCGAAGCCGCGGCGCCGCGAGGTGACGCTCGCGCTGCGGACGCTCGGTCCGCTGGCGCTGCTCGGCGGCTGGTGGGCCGCCTCGGCCGCCGGCGTGCTCAGCCCCGACGTGCTCGCCTCCCCCGCGACGGTCCTCGGGGCCGCCGGGGAGCTGTGGTCGGACGGCCAGCTCACCGACGCGCTGCGCGTGTCGCTGACCCGCGCCGTGCTGGGACTGTCCTGCGGCCTCGCCGCCGGGCTGATGCTCGGGGTCGTCACCGGCTTCTCCCGGCTCGGTGAGGAACTGCTCGACTCGCCGTTGCAGCTGCTGCGCGCTCTGCCCTTCCTGTCGCTCGTCCCGCTGTTCATGGTGTGGTTCGGCATCGGGGAGACCGCCCGGATCGTCCTCATCGCCGTCGCCACCACGTTCCCGATGTACGTCTCGACGGCGGGCGGCGTCCGCAACGTCGACCGGCGGCTGCTGGAGGCGATGCGCTCCTTCGGGCTCCGCGGCTGGCCGCTGGTCCGCGAGGTCGTGCTGCCGGGGGCGCTCCCGTCACTGCTCGCGGGTTTCCGGCTGTCGATGACCCTCAGCGTCATCGCGCTCATCGCCGCCGAGGAGATCAACTCGACGTCCGGGATCGGCTACCTCATGACGCAGGCACAGAGCTTCTCCCGCACCGACATCCTCTCGCTCTGCGTCCTCATCTACGGGATCCTCGGGCTCCTCGCGGACCTCGTCGCCCGCGGCGCCGAACGGGTGCTGATGCCGTGGCGCCCGAGGGAGGCCGCCCGATGAGCGTCGCCGTGCACATCCGCGGCCTGCGCCGCGTCTTCGGGTCCCGCGCCGTCCTGGACGGCCTGGACCTCGACATCGAGCGGGGCGAGTTCGTGGCCCTGCTCGGAGCGAGCGGCACGGGCAAGACGACCCTGCTGCGAATTCTCGGGGCGCTCGACCGCCCCGACTCGGGAACCGTCCTCGTACCCGAGGCCCGGACGATCGTCTTCCAGGAGCCGCGGCTCGTCCCGTCCAAGCGGGCCCTCGGGAACGTGCTCGTCGGGCTGCCGCGCGGCGCCGCGTCACGCGAGCGCGGGCAGCGCGCCCTCGCCGAGGTCGGTCTGACCGAGCACGCGAACGCGTGGCCGCACACGCTGTCGGGCGGCGAGGCGCAGCGCGTGGCCCTCGCGCGGGCCCTCGTCCGCGAACCGGAGCTGCTGCTCCTGGACGAGCCGTTCGCCGCGCTCGACGCGCTGACACGGCTGCGCATGCAGGACCTCGTCGGCGACCTCGTCAGCACCCACCGGCCCGCCGTCCTGCTCGTCACGCACGACGTGGACGAGGCCGTGCGGCTCGCCGACCGGGTCGCCGTGCTCCGGGCCGGCGCGCTGATCACCGACGAGACCGTCGGCGCGCGGCACCCCCGCGACCCCGCCGACCCGGCCCTCACCGCCCTGCGCCGCCGCCTGCTGACCGATCTCGGCGTGCGCCTCCCCGAGGAGCCGGGCGGCGCCCCGGAGCCGGACGGCGTCCGGCAGCCGACGGAAGGAGCGATGCGATGACCCGCTTCCATGTGGTCGTCCCCACCCGCGTGCCGGAACGGTCGGCCCTGCCGGGCTTCGTCACCGACGTCCGGCCGCCGGCGCGCGGGCCCACCACGTCGAGATGCCCTTCCAACTGCGACACCTCGGCGTTGGAGAACACCTGGTGGACCAGATCGGTGTCGTCGGTGCCCTCCTGCGACGTCTCGGCCGCCTTCGCCAGCCGGGCCTCCCAGTCGGAGCAGTTCTCGGCGATCTCCACCAGGCCGATCGGCCGGCGGTCCGCCAGGCGGGCCTCCAGCCCGGACAGCGGCACCGGGGCGTACTCGCCGTCGCCGAGGTACATCAGGGCCGGCTGCAGCGGCATCTCCGCCCGGTGCAGCTTGATCAGCCGCTCCATGGTGCGCTTGGTGATCCAGTCCCGGCCCTCGTCGTCGATGTCGTGCTTCCACCACTCCAGGACCGTCTCGGCCGTCTCCCCGTAGGTCGAGATCAGCCACTCGTTGGCCGGGATGTCGTCCGGGTGGACCTCGTAGCTGATCGTGAACCGGCTGGCCTGGGCCACGTTGTTGGCGGCCACCATCAACTTGCGGCCCAGGTGGTAGGGAGGGTTCTGCAACGCCACCTGCGCCCGCAGGCCGGGGATCCGGCGGCCGGCGAGGGTCCACTCCTGAGTGATCTCCATGAGCCTGGCGAAGGCCGCCTTGTCCTTCGGCCGGTTGTACTCGTCCCAGATCAGCACCTTGGGCCTCGGGTCGAGCAGCGACCGGGCGAGCATGGCCTCCAGCGACCCGTCCGGGGTGGGCACCGGCACGCACAGGTCCTCGACGCTGGTGACCGGCAGCGAGAAGTAGACGGGCTCGTGGCCGGTCTCCTCCCGGGCGATCTGCTTGGTGATCTGCGTCTTGCCGCATCCCGGCGGGCCCTGCAGGAGCACCGCCCAGCGGTTGGCGATCGCGGCCCGCAGGATGCGGCGGACCGGGTCGGCGACGGTGGCGGGGTTGGCCGCCCCGACCGCCGCGGCGATGCCGTCGGGCACCTCCGCCGTGCGGTCCCGGCCCGGCCGCCCGTCCCGGCCCTCCTCCGCCAGCGCCAGCCGGGCGCCGTTCTGGATCGGCAGTCCCCAGGCGAGCGGGAAGCCGGCGCGGGCGCAGTCCAGGACGTGCTGCAGGGTGCGCGGCGAGAGCAGGTGGCGCAGTTCCGGGCTGAGCCCGGCCCAGTCGCGGAACACCTCACGCAGATCCCAGCCGGGATACCGCTCGGCCAGCGCCTGCCGCCACGCGGTGTCGTTCGCGGTCAGCCGGATGGTGACCATCCGGTCGAGGATCGCCGGGTCGGACCGGCGGCCGGTGGTCTCCGCCAACGACTCGTTGTCGGTCAGGAACACCCCGACGCAGCCGAGCTCGCGCAGGTCGTACTCGCCCAGGCTCCAGTCGCAGGCGATCTGCATCAACTGGGACTGCACCGCGTTGCCGGCCTGCAGCGAGTCGTCGATGAGCAGCACGAACGGCTTGCCCGGGACGAGCTGCCGCATGACGAGCTGGCGCAGCGCCAGCTCCCCGCTGCGGTCGTCGCGCACCGGGGCGTTCACCAGCAGGTCATCGGGGGAGAGGTTGGCCGCGGGCACGACGACCAGGGCGGTGCCGGGAAAGCGCTTCGGCACGTACGAGACGAACGTGGAGGTCTTGCCGATGCCGTGCTCGCCGAAGATCTGCCCGGTCTGCTCGGTCGAGATCATCGCGTCGATGAACTTCTCCAGCCTCGTCGCGGGGCCGTGCTCCGGCGGGTCGGGATAGGTGGCGGTGGGTCTCCACCGCCGCCCCGCGGCGGTCACTGTTCGGCTCTCCTCGCTCATCGCCCGGACGTGACCCGGTGGCAGGCCATCGGAGGGTGGTGGTGGTCCGGCCAGTCGTCGCCGCCGTCGGTGATCAACCAGATCCAGCGGTCGGGGGCGGCCGGGGTGACGTGCGGCGCGCGACCGTCGGTCACCATGATGACCGCGTCGGGTTCGGTCTCGAACCGCCTGCCGTCGACCTCCAGCCGGCCCTCGGCGTAGTCGACGACGTTCTGGAAATCGGTGCCGCCTCCGCCCGCCACCCGCTCGCCGGGGACGAACGGCGTCACGACCCCGTCGAAGGCGAGCCAGTGGCTCTCCACCCCGTCGGTGCGGCCGACCAGGGTGGTCAGCCAGTCGACCACGTGGTCGGGCATCGAGCCCGACGTGTCGAAGGCGATGAGCACCACCTTCGTCCGCACCGGCCCCCGCCGGGCCAGCATCGGGGGGTGGCCGAGGGCCAGCATGACCGCGCCGTGCTTCTTCGGGTAGACCAGCCGTTCGCTCTCGCCCAGCTTCGAGGCGAGCACGTCGGCCAGCCACCGCTGCCACCAGTCGACCCGGCGGGTCCTCGGGGTGACGCCGCGCAGCCTGTCCAGGCCCAGGCTCCCCCACAGCCGCTCCAGCCGCTCCCCGCCGTCCGTCGTGCGGCCGGCCAGGTCGAGGAGTTCGCCGCGCGCCGCCGGATTCCCGCGCAGCGCGGCCCGCATCACCTCGCGCAGGACGTCGTCGCCGAGCCGCTCCACGGTCTCGGCGTCCAACGGGACCACCCGCCGCTCCGTTCGGTCGCCGTCGTGCGCCTCGCCAGAGCCGCCGGGGTCGTCGCCGGTCAGGTGGACGCAGTACGCCGTGACGGGTTCGGTGAGCGCCTTCATCCGGCGCAACTCGCCGTACACCGTGAGGTCGGTGTGGCTGAACTCGTCGTAGGGGAGCGGGGCCAGTCCCTGCCGGCGCAGGTCTTCCCGGTACGCCCCGTAGACCACGTCGGGGTCGACGCCGACCGGCTCCCGCTCCTCGCCGCCGGATGCCGTGCCCGCGGGAACCGTGCGCGCGGGAACCGTGGGCAGGGCGGACCGTCCCAGCCGGCGCAGGGCGACATGGTTGATGGACACTTCGGCGGCCATCGTGAACACCGGATCGGAACGCAGGTCCTCGTCCACGTAGAGGTGCCGGTGCATCAGATGCCGGGCCTCGTGGAACAGCACGAACCTGACGCCGTCGTAGTCCAGCTCCATGAAGAAGTACGGGTTGTAGAGCAGGGCGCAGCTTCCGTCGCCGGTGGCCATCACGGCGGCGGTGGGGATCGCGGTGGTCGGGATGTGGTGATGGCACTTGGCGTACAGCCAGGACGCCACCACGCTCTGCCCGGCGCCGAAGCCCAGCAGCACGGACTCCTTGCGCCGGCGGGCCTGCTCGACGATCTCACGGTCCGCGTCCTCCTCCGCCAGCAGCCGGCGCAGGTCCAGCGGACGGCGCCCTCGCCGGGGCCGGTGGCCCGGGCGGGCGGCGGCCCCGCCGACCGGATGGCGACCCGCGGAGCCGAGGTCGCCGGTCACGGCCTTTCCTCGTGAATGGCGCGCTCCCCTGCTTCGCGGGACATCTGGACGCGGGAACGATAGCGGGCCGGTAGGACGAAGCGAGGGCCGCGGCCGGCCGCGGCGGCGCGGCCGGGGGGAGGGGGACGGGCTCCGTGGTAAATCGGGTGATCCGGGCATCCCCGGTCCGCTGTACTTGATCGCATGAGCATGCCGGACGGGCCGCGGCTGGCCCGCTTCATCGACACGATGATCGACCTCGGGATCACCGGTCAGGTGTTCGGCGAGCACGGCATCGGCAAGACCTCCACGTTCTTCCACCACGTCCGGCGGCGCGAGGACACCGCGCTCGTGTACGTCCCGGCCGCGAACCTCACCCCCGACGACCTGCTCGTCAACGCGCCCGTCCGGCAGGACGGGGAGCTGGTGCTGCGGCAGCTCATCATGCGGCAGCTCAAACCGGGGAAGCCGTTCGTGCTGCTCATCGACGACTCGCTCCAGGCGGGCGCGACGATCCAGTCGCAGCTCATGCAGATCGCCTGCAACTGGACGCTCGGCGAGCACGACCTGCGCGCGCTCGGCTGCGTCGGGGTGTTCCTGACCGACAACGAGACGCTCGCCGAGACCGCCGCGCTCCGCACGGACCCGGCCGTCCTCGACCGGATGGCGACGCTGCGGGTCACCGCCGCCGACACCGCGTGGCGGGCCGCGCTGTCGCGCAGGTTCCGCGGCGTCGACCTCACCGGCGTGTTCCGGGTGTGGGCGTCGCTGCCCGCCGAGCTGCGCCGGCTGCTGTCGCCGCGCACGCTGGAGCACGTCCTCGACTGCGCGCTCGCCGGGCTGCCGCTCGCCTGGGGCCTGCCCCTCGTGGACGGGCGCCGCCTGCGGCTCGTCGCCTCGGACAAGAAGCGGGGAACCGACCAGGCCCCCGAGATCCTCGGCCGCGTCGCCGCCGAGCTGCGCCGAGCCGGGGCGGACGTCCCGGACCCGGCGCACGTCCCGGACGCCGTCCGCCGCGTCGTCCGCACGGCGATCGAGCGGCGCTGGGCCGTGCTCGTGCAGGGACCGCCCGGCTGCGGCAAGACGGAGGTGGTGAAGGAGGTGGTCCGGGACGAGCTCGGCACGGACCCGCTCTACTTCTCGCTGCCCGTCACCAGCGTGGAGGACCTGTGCGCGCCCGTCCCGACCCTGGACGGGACCCTCGACAACCTTCTGTCGGGCCCGTTCCTGGAGCCCGGTGACAAGGCCATCGTCTGGGACGAGTACAACCGCCCCAAGGACAAGGCCACTTTCGCCCGCCTCATGGAGGTCACGCAGGAGTGGTCCCTGGCCGGGCGGCGCATCACGGGTCTCCGCGCCCAGATCGCCTTGCAGAATCCTCCGTACTACCTGGGCCGCAAGCTGCTCGTGTCACGCAACACCATCGCGCAGGCGTCCCGCTTCACCGTCTCGCTGGAAATCGAGCCGGATGACATTCCGGCGAACGAATGGCTTATTTCCCGTTACGGTGCGGTGGCCGAAACCGTCCTGGAGTGGTGGAAGAACGACATCGACGACGAGGGGCGCCAGTGGATGACCAAGCGCACGCTGGAGCGCCTGATCCGCCTGCACGGCACCGGCCTGCCCCTGGACATCGGCAAGATGTACCTGGGCGACGGCGACTACGCGCCCGTGCCGCTCACCGCGCTCGAGGCGCGGCTCGCCCGCCGGCAGGTGACCGGCCTGCGCGAACTCGCCGCCGACCTGGACGTCTGGGCGGAGCGGCTCCGCGCGGCCGGGGACGAGGGCTCGGACGCGACCGACATCGTGCACCGGGTCTTCGCCAACGCCGAGCTGTCGCAGCTCCGCGAGCACGCGGAGGCCGCCGCCCGGCTGGCGCCGCTGCTGCCGCCCAAGCTGAAGGCCACCTACCTGTTCGGAGCCGAGCCGGACCGGCAGCGGTTTTGGACGGGCGTCTTCATGGGAGGTCTCCGAGGGGGATAGATCGGCAAACGTCCTCGCCACTGTCTGACTTGGCTAGAATCCGTCCGTCAGACGAGGCTTCCGCCGAGAGTGCGCATCTTTGTCCGGTCGCGATCTGTCCCCGCGAGGAAGCCCTTGCTCATCGTCTCGCCCTAAGGAGCCTGTGCATGCCCGTGGAATCGGAAAGGCCCGTCCCCGCGGCGAGCCCCGTGATCGGGGAGGCGGAGATCGAGGCGGCCGTCCGCGTGCTCCGCAGCGGCCGGGTCGTGCAGGGCCCCGAGGTCGCCGCGTTCGAGGAGGAGTTCTCCGCGCTCGTGGCGGGCCGCCACTGCGTCGCCGTCAACTCCGGGACCTCGGCGCTGCACCTGAGCATGATGGCGCTCGGCATCGGCCCCGGTGACGAGGTGATCGTCCCCTCGTTCACGTTCGCGGCCACGGCCAACGTCGTCCGCCTCGTCGGCGCCGAGCCCGTCTTCGTCGACATCGAGCCGGGCTCGTTCTGCGTCGACCCGGACGCCGTCGCCGCGGCGGTCGGCCCCCGCACCGCCGCCATCATGCCGGTGCACCTGTACGGGCACCCGGCGGCGATGGACCGCGTCGGCGCGATCGCCGAGCGGCACGGCCTCGCCGTCGTCGAGGACGCCTGCCAGGCGCACGGCGCCTCCCACGGCGGCGCCCCGGTGGGCGCGCTGGGCACGATCGGCTGCTTCAGCTTCTACCCGACCAAGAACATGCACGCCCTGGAGGGCGGCATGATCACCACCGCCGACGCGGAGACCGCCCGGACGCTGCGGCTGCTGCGCAACCAGGGCATGGAGAAGCGCTACGCCAACGAGATCGTCGGCGCCAACGTGCGGCTCACCGACGTCGCCGCGGCCATCGGCCGCGTGCAGCTCGGGCGGCTGCCCGGCTGGACCGAGCGCCGCATCGCCAACGCCCGGTTCCTCGACGCGAAGATCACCGGCGCCGCGGTGCCGCCGGTCGCGCCCGGCGTGCGGCACGTCTACCACCAGTACACCGTCCGCGTCTCCGGCGACCGGGACGCCTTCCAGCGGCGCCTCGAAGAGCGGCAGGTCGGCAGCGCCGTCTACTACCCGACGCCCGTCCACCGGCTCACGCCGTTCCTGAAGGACGGCGCCCCGGACCCGCGCTGGGACCTCCCCGAGACCGAGCGCGCGGCGGCCGAGGTGCTGTCGCTGCCGGTGCACCCGTCCCTCGCCGACGACGAGCTGGCGCGCGTGGCCGACGCGGTCAACACCGCCGGGGCCGCGTCGTGAGCGCGCCGCTGCGCGCGGGCCTCATCGGGCTCGGCGTGATGGGACGCAACCACGCCCGGGTCCTGTCCGGGCTGGACGGCGTCGACCTCGTCGGCATCGTCGACCCGGCCGGGCGGCCCGACGGCGCCCCGCACGGGGTGCCGATGATGGCCTCCCTCCAGGACCTGCTGGACGCCGGCGTCGACTACGCGGTGGTCGCCTGCCCGACGGCGCTGCACGAGGAGATCGGGCTCGCGCTCGCCGAGGGCGGCGTCGGCGCGCTGATCGAGAAGCCGCTCGCCGACTCGGTGGAGGCCGCCGAACGGCTCGTGGAGGCGTTCGAGTCGCGCGGTCTCGTGGCCGGGGTCGGCCACATCGAGCGCTACAACCCGGCGCTGCAGAGCTTGCGGACCCGGCTGGAGGCGGGCGAGCTGGGCGAGGTGTTCCAGGTCGTCACGCGCCGCCAGGGCCCGTTCCCGCACCGGATCGCCGACGTCGGCGTCGTCAAGGACCTCGCGACCCACGACATCGACCTGACCGGGTGGGTGACCGGCCAGGACTACGTGTCGGTGACGGCGCACACCGTGGCGCGCAGCGGCCGCCCGCACGAGGACATGGTCGCCGCCGTCGGGCGCCTGGCCGACGGCTCCATGGTCAACCACCTGGTGAACTGGCTGAGCCCGCTCAAGGAGCGCACCACCGTCGTCACCGGCGAGCGCGGCTGCTTCATCGCCGACACGCTCACCGCCGACCTCACGTTCTACGCCAACGGCGAGGTGAACACCGAGTGGGAGGCGCTGCGCGCGTTCCGCGGCGTCTCCGAGGGCGACATGATCCGATACGCGATCCCCAAGCGCGAGCCGCTGCTGGTCGAGCACGAGCGGTTCCGCGACGCGGTCCTCGCGGGCCCCGGCGGCGCCGCCCCGGGCGACGTCGTCACCCTGCGGCAGGGCCTGCGGACGGTCCGGGTGTCGGCCGCCGTCCTGAAGTCCGCCCGCCTCGGCGAGACGGTGACGCTGCACCCCGAGGAGGCCCTCGGTGCCGTCTGACGTGAGTGCCGGGGTTCCCGACGTCACCGTCGTGGTCGCGGTCTACAACACGATGCCGTACCTGACCGACTGCCTGAACTCGCTGGTCGGGCAGAGCATCGGCCCCGACCGCATGGAGGTCGTCGCGGTCGACGACGGCTCCACCGACGGCAGCGGCGCCGAGCTGGACCGTTTCGCCGAGCAGTACCCCGACGTCATCAGGGTGCTGCGCCAGCCGAACTCCGGCGGCCCGGCGGCCCCCAGCAACCGCGCGCTCGACCACGCGACCGGCCGCTACGTCTACTTCGTCGGCGCCGACGACTACCTGGGCCCCGAGGCGCTGGAGCGCATGGTCGCGGCGGCCGACGAGTGGGGCTCGGACGTCCTCGTCGGGAAGATGGAGGGCGTCAACGGGCGGGCCGTCCGGCGGCCCGAGCTCTTCGCCGAGAACCGCCCCGAGATCGACCTGTACGACTCGGTGCTGCCGTGGGTGCTGTCGAACTGCAAGCTGTTCAGCCGCGAGCTGGTGGAGCGGCACAAGCTGCGGTTCCACGAGCACATGCGGATCGGCAGCGACCAGCCGTTCACCCTGGAGGCGTGCGTGCGCGCCCGGCGGATCTCCGTCCTCGCCGACTACACCTGCTACTACGCGGTGCTGCGCGACGACGGCGGCAACATCACGCAGGGCGCCGTCCAGGTCCACACCCGGCTCGAATGCGCGGAGAGCCTGTTCGGCGTCGTCGCCGACCTGATCGAACCCGGTCCGAAGCGGGACGCGATCCTCAGGCGGCACGCCCGCTGGGAGCTGACGATGCCGACGCGGGAGGGGTTCCTCGAACTCGACCGCGCGACGCAGGAGGACGTCGCCGCCCGCGTCGGGAGCCTCGTCGAGCGGTACGTGACCGACGAGGTCCTCTACACGCTGCCCATCGTCCGCCGCGCCCGGCTCCGGTTGGCGCAGCTCGGCGAGGTCGACCTGCTGTGCGAGGCGATCCGGGACGGCGTCGCCGAGCGCCCCTACCTGATCGCGCTCAAGGACGGCCGCACCTACCTCGCCTACCAGGGCTTCGAGGACCCCCGCCTCGGACTGCCGGACGACCTGTTCGAGATCACCAAGGGGATGCGCAAGCGGCTCTCCCAGGAGGCGCGGACGGTCGCCGTGCGGCGCGACCGCGACACGGTGGAGATCACCGTCCGGACCCCGCTCACCGGCCCCGAGGCCGCCGACCCCGCGACCGCCCGGCTCGCGCTGGCCCCCCGCGGCGGCGGGAAGACCCTCGACCTCGACGAGTACACCACCCGCGAGGCGCGCGAGGACGGCCTGCACGTCACCGCCCGGATCCCGGCGGCGCTCACGGCGGCGTCCGGCGGCGGCCGGCACGCGCTGCGGCTCGTCGTGCGGGCGGCCGGGGAGACGCACGACCTCGCCGTGCCGCCGGGGGCGTCCGTGGTGCCCGGCCCGCGCGGCGAGCTCTTCTGGCACCGCGCCCGGCCCTACCGGCTGGGGGTCACCGGCGACGACCGGCACGGCACGATGATCGAGACACGTCCGGTACGTCCGGCCCAGGCCGTCGCCCAGCGGGTCCGGCGCGTGACGTCCCTTGGAGGTAGGTAGCACATGCGGATCTGCGTGGTCGCGCTCGGCAAGATCGGGCTTCCGCTCGCGGTGCAGTTCGCCCGCAAGGGCCACCGTGTGATCGGCGCCGACGTGGACGAACGCGTCGTGGCCGAGGTCAACGCCGGGCGCGAGCCGTTCCCCGGCGAGGCGGAGCTGGACGTCCACCTCGGCGAGGCGGTGCGGGCCGGGCTGCTCACGGCGACGACCGACACGGCGGCGGCGGTCGCCGAGTCCGAGGCGGTCGTCGTGGTCGTGCCCCTGTTCGTGGACGCGGAGGGCGTCCCGGACTTCGGCTGGATGGACGCCGCGACGCGCTCCATCGCGCAGGGCCTGCGACCCGGCACGCTCGTCAGCTACGAGACGACGCTGCCCGTCGGCACCACCCGGGACCGCTGGGCCCCGATGCTGGCGGAGGGCTCCGGCCTCACCGCGGGCGACGGCTTCCACCTGGTGTTCAGCCCGGAGCGCGTGCTGACCGGACGGGTGTTCGCCGACCTGCGCCGCTACCCCAAGCTCGTCGGCGGCGTCGACGAGGCGTCCGCCCGGCACGGCGTGGAGTTCTACGAGCAGGTCCTCGACTTCGACGAGCGGCCCGACCTCGACCGCCCGAACGGCGTCTGGGACCTCGGCTCCGCGGAGGCGGCGGAGCTCGCCAAGCTCGCCGAGACCACCTACCGGGACGTCAACATCGGCCTCGCCAACCAGTTCGCCCGCTACGCCGACGCGGCGGGCGTGGACGTCATGAAGGTCATCGAGGCCTGCAACACCCAGCCCTACAGCCACATCCACAAGCCGGGCATCGCCGTCGGCGGCCACTGCATCCCGGTGTATCCGCGGATGTACCTGTGGAACGACCCGGACGCGACCGTCGTCCGCGCCGCCCGCGAGGCCAACACGCGGATGCCCGAGTACGCCGTCGGCCTCCTCGCGGACGCCTACGGCGACCTGACCGGCGCCGGCGTCCTCGTTCTGGGCGCGGCGTACCGGGGCGGCGTCAAGGAGACGGCGTTCTCCGGCGTCTTCCCCACGGTGGAGGCGCTGCGGCGGCGGGGCGCCGTCCCGTACGTGTCCGACCCGATGTACACCGACGAGGAGCTGGAGGCCCTGGGCCTGCCGCCCCACCGAGGCGAGTCGGTCACGGCCGCGATCGTGCAGGCCGACCACGCCGCCTACCGCGAACTCGGCGCGGACGACCTGCCCGGGGTCAAGGCCCTGGTCGACGGCCGCCGCGTCACCGACGCCTCCCGCTGGCCCGGCGTGCACCGCGTCGTCATCGGCGCCCCGGACGCCCGGACCGGTTCCTAGCCGCCTCGCTGACCGCTCGGGCCGGACCGCGCAAGCGCCCCGGCCGACCGCAACTGGAGAATCGAATGCAAATCGAAGACGGGACGGTTCCCGGCGCGTCGTCGCGCGGCCGCGTCGTCATGCTCGTCGACAACGATGTCGTGCGCGACTCCCGGGTGCAGAAGGCCGCGAAGTCGATGTCCGAGGCGGGCTGGGAGGTGCACCTGCTCGGCTGCACCGGGGCCAAGAAGCGCCGCTCCTGGAAGATCGGCGAAGCCCGCGTCCGCCTCCTGCCGATCCAGCACGTGCTGATCCGCAACCGGCACGGCGTCCTGCGCGCCACGCTGCGCCGTCCGCTCGCGTACGGGCACCCGAAGGTGGCGGACTACCGGCGGCGGCTCGTGCAGTCCCGGCGGGCCGACCTCGCCGCCGCGCGCCTCGACCGCGGGTCCCGGGGCCCGGCGCGCAAGGCGTGGCTGATGGCGCGGCGGGTCACGGCGAAGGCGCAGTCGCGGTGGGTCGCGCTGCGGGTCCGGCAGACGGAGTCGCTCACCGCGGCCCGCGCCGACCCGCGCGCGCCGATGGAGCGGCTCGCGATCAACTTCTGGCTGAAGGTCCTCGGCGACCGGGCCTGGCGCGTCCTCGACCGCAACCTGTGGGACTGGGACAGCACGTACGGCAAGGTCATCGACAAGCTCGAACCCGACATCATCCACGCCAACGACTTCCGCATGCTCGGCGTCGCGGCGCGCTCGGTGCGGCGGGCCCGCGCGAAGGGCCGGACGGTGAAGCTCGTCTGGGACGCGCACGAGTTCCTGCCGGGCATCCGGCCGTGGGGCGCCGGGCCGCGCTGGCTGCCCGCCATGATCGCGCACGAGCGCGAGTACGCGGGCGACGCCGACGCCGTGGTGACCGTCTCGGCGGCGCTCGGCGACCGGCTGATGGAGGGCCACGGCCTGCGCGAGCGGCCGACCGTCGTGCTCAACGCGCCGATCACCGAGGGCGAGCCGAGCACCTCCGACCCCGTCCCGGACATGCGGGAGATGTGCGGTGTCGGCCCCGACACCCCGATCGCGGTCTACAGCGGCAGCGCCTCCGTGCAGCGCGGCCTGGACATCATGATCGACGCGCTGCCGCGGCTGCCCCGGCTGCACGTCGCCCTGATCGTCTCCTCGGCGCGGTCCGACTACGTCCGCGGCCTGGTCGCCCGCGCCGCCGAACTCGGCGTCGCCGACCGCGTCCACACGCTGCCGTACGTGCCGTTCGACCAGGTCGTCCCGTTCCTGGCGGCGGCCGACATCGGCGTGATCCCGATCCACCACTGGCCCAACCACGAGATCGCGCTGATCACGAAGTTCTTCGAGTACTCGCACGCGCGGCTGCCGATCATCGTGAGCGACGTGCAGGCGATGGGCGACATGGTGAAGTCCACCGGGCAGGGCGAGGTCTTCCACGCCGAGGACCTCGACGACTACGTGCGGGCGGTCGAGGCCGTCCTCGGCGACCCGGGGCGGTACCGCGCCGTGTACGACGACAGGCCCGACCTGCTGCACGAGTGGACGTGGGAGGCGCAGGCCGAGGTGCTGGACGGCGTCTACGCCAGGCTGCTGCCGTCCGCCGCCAAACCGGCCCCGGGCGCGCCCGCGGCCGGGTCCGACGGCCACCTCATCGGCGCCCAGGACTGACGGTGGCGGCGGACAGGAGCGGCGACCGGGACGTGGCCGTCGTCACCCCCTGGTATCCGAACCCGAAGCAGGAGTGGGCCGGCGCCTTCGTCCAGTCGATGGTGGCGGCGACGGCCCCGGGCTGCGGCGACGTCACCGTCTACCACACCGAGGCGTGGCTGATGCGGCAGCCGGCGGAGGAGGTCGAGGCGGCGCGCGAGGCGCACCGGCGCCTCCTGCCGGTCGCGCTGCACCCCGCGCCCGACGTCGCGGGCTCGCAGCTGGTGCGCGTCCCGGTGCCGACGGTGCCCGACTACACCTTCGCCGAACTCGCCGTGCAGCACGCGCGGTGGCTGCGCGAGGCGCTGGGCGGCGAGCCGATCCCGGCGCCCGTCGTCCACGCGCACGTGGGGCTGCGCGGCGGCTGGACGGCGCTGGAGAACGCCCGCCCCGACGCGCGGGTGTTCGTCACCGAGCACGCGTCCTTCCTGGACAAGGTCCTGGAGCAGCCCGACTCGCGGGAGATGTACGAGCGGGTCCTGGAGCGCTGCACCGGCTTCCTCGTGGTCACCGACGTGCTGCGGGACACGCTCGCCGAGGCGTTCCCGGCGCTCGCCCACAAGATCGAGATGATCTCCAACCCGATCTCGTTCGGGGAGCCGCGCGAGCGTCCCGTGACCGAGCTGCGGCGCTGGCTGTACGTCGGCACCCTGGTCGAGCGCAAGGGCGTGGGCTGGCTGCTGGAGGCGTTCGCCGAGTGCCTCGCCGAGGATCCCGCGCTGACGCTGACCGTGGCCGGGCCCGGCGTGCTCGCCCGGCAGCTTCAGGAACGGGCCGCCGAGCTGGGCGTGGACCACGCGGTGTCGTTCCTCGGCGCGGTCGCCCCCGACGAGGCCGCGCGGCTCATGCGCGAGCACGACCTGCTCGTCCACCCCGCCCGCTGGGAGACCTTCGGCGTGACGATCATCGAGGCGGTGGCGGCCGGGCTGCCGGTGCTCGTCACCCGCTGCGGCGGACCGGAGCGGACCCTGGCCGGCATAGAAGCCGCCGCGGGGGAGATGATCGACGTCGAGGAGAACGCGAGCTCGATCGTCAACGGGTACCGCCGCCTGCGCGACCGCTTCCCGGACGGTCTCGACCTGCCGAAG
>NZ_JBEZJP010000114.1:0-20622 GCF_040653175.1 Actinomadura sp. NPDC048032 | reverse complement strand
AACGAGAAAGCGCTTCCTTCAGTCAGGTCAGTGCAGAATGTGCACTCATCCGTAAGTGTCGTGCACGCATACTTAAGAGTGGCAATGGAATCGCTCTGCGGCGGGGGCGCAAGCCCGGCTCGTTGATGGCCCGAGAGGGCGATGAGCGGGGCGGGGGCTGGAACCAGTTCCCGCCGGGCCGGTCTGCCAGGGCGGCGCGGCGCGCCTCGATGCGCAGCGAACAGAGCTTCTGGTGAGCGACGTGGAGGAGGCGGTCCAGGACGTGGCAGGCCGCAAGGAACAGAGGGTGTTCGGTGTGATCGCTGGTCGAGGCGTTCTTACGCAAAGCGACGGCGGGGGCATCCGCTGGAACCGGATGCCCCCGCCGTGGGGTCCTAGGGGGCCGAAGCCGCTGCTACGAGGATGAGCAGAAGACGGCCTCCATGGCCTTGCCCATGGCTTGGCCTGATGTGGACGCCGGCCCGCAACTCGATCGGCTGCCCGGCTTGGCGCGTTTGCTCCATGAGCGCGGGAAGCTCCCCGTCGGATGGCATTCCTGGGGTCCGTCCCATGGTCGGGGCTGATCAGGTCGAGCAGATGTTGCAGGTCGGCGATGGCCCGCCTACGGCGTCGACGGCGACCACGACGGCCGCAAAGGCCGCTACAACGCCGCCGACGCCATCCACTAGCTGACGCGTGACGTGTCGTCGAAGAGGTCCGCCCGCCATAGATGATCACTTCCGTCAGTATGTCCGGCTGGCCGAACGTTCTGACGCGCTGCGGGATCTTGTTGGCGGACCAGCCGAGGCGAGCGCCGGCTTGTTCGTCCGTGGAGTTTCTCAGCCGGGTTCGGTGACCTTGGCGGCGCCTTCCGGTGCGTTCTCCGGCTCGGAGGACGTGAGCACGGGGTGTTTGCGCAGGGCGATCCGGTCGATCTTGTTGGCGGGCGTCCGCGGCAGTTCGGGGATGATGTGGATGCGGGACGGCCGCTTGTACGCGGTGAGACGCTCGGCGCAGTGGCGTTCGAGTTCCTGGAGGTCGGGTGGCGTGTCCTGTGCGGCGGACACGAACGTGACGGGCCGCTCGCCCTTGCGCTCGTCCGGTACGCCGATGGTCGCGGACTCGACCACCGCGGGATGGGCGAGCAGCGTGTCGTCGATCTCGCGGGGGTAGACGTTGAAACCGCCCACAATGATCATGTCTTTCGCGCGGTCGACGATGCGCAGGTAGCCGTCATCGTCGAAGCGTCCGACGTCACCGGTGTGGAACCAGCCGTCCCGGTGCGCGGGGATGATCTCTCCGTCCAGGCCGCGGTAATGGCGCAGCATGTGAGGCGCCCTGACCCTGATCTCGCCCACCTCCCCGGCGGCGGCGGGCGTGCCGGTTCGGAGGTCGGCGACCTCTACCTCGACGAGGGGGGAGGGAATCCCGACCGAGCCTGGGCGCGGTGGTCGCCCGACCGGGTTGTAGGTGATCGGTGCCAGTTCCGTCATCCCGTACGCCTCGTAGATCGGTAGTCCGGTGACCGCCTGCCAGCGTTCCTGCAGGTCGGCGGGGATGGCCGAGCCGCCGCCCTGGCAGAGGCGCAGCGCCGCCAGATCGGCGCGGGCGAGTTCGGGGGCCGCGAGGACGCCGCCGTAGATGGCCGCCGGTCCGCCGCTGAAGACCGTCGCGCGATGCCGCTCCAGTTCCGCGACGACCGCCGCGGGGAGGAAGCGCGGCACCATCACGAGCCCGCCGCGGCGGTAGATGGCGTGCAGGAAACCGATCGCCAGGCCCCAGATGTGGAACATCGGCGCCACGTTGAGCCAGATCTCCTCGTCCGGACGCGTCGGCCAGCACAGCTCGGCGCCCTCGACCGTCGTCAGCAGCGTTTCGTGGGTGTACTCAACGCCCTTCGGCAGACCGGTGGTGCCGCCGGTGAACAGAAGTGCGGCCAGGTCGTCGGGGGCCGGGCCCTCCACCGGGGCCGCCGAGTCCGCGGGTCCGGCCGGCCGGAGATCGGCGTCGGCGACCGGCAGGACGTCCAGGCCCAGTTCGGCGGCGGACGCGAGCGGACCGGGTGCGGCCGTCTCCGCGTCGGTGAGGACGAACGCGGGTGAGGCCCCCTTCAGCAGCGGGACCAGCTCCGCCGGGGTGTAGCCGGGGTTGAGGCAGGCGACGCTCCCGCCCGCCGTCCACACCGCGAAGATCGCCACCGCCATCCGGGGGCTGTTGGGCATGGCGATCGCGATCGTCGCACCCCGCGCACCCGCCTCGGCGAGACGCGCGGCCAGACCATCGACCGCCCTGCCGTACTCGGCGTAGGTCAGCGTCTCGGCGCCGCACATCACGGCCACGCGGGCGGGGGCCAGGGCGACCGCTTCGCGCAGCGCCGCGACCATCGTCGCCGGCCGGCGCCCGCACGCGCTCGAGGGGACGGATCCATCCAAGGCAGGCATGGCTGCACTCCTCTCACCAGAGTGCGTTTTTTCTATCGGTCTATCGATAGAACGTCAATAGCCCAGCTCGGACGGGCCGGGCGTGGATGAGGGGAGGAGTCGCCGCTCAGTCCTCGGGCGGCAGGCCGATCAGGTCGCAGAACGCGGCGGAGACCTGTCCGGCGTTGAACTCGTCCGGCTTGTACCACCAGTGCATCCAGCTCATCATTCCGAGGATCCCCTCGCTGACGATGCGGGTCGGGTGCCCGGCCGGCAGGACGCCCTGCTCCTGCGCGCGGGAGACGACCTCCTCGACCCGGACGACGAAGTCCCGCTCGTGTCCGCTGACCTCGCGGCCGACGTCCGCCGGCAGCGAGCGGAACTCCTTCCAGTACACGGCGAACGTTCGCTGGTTGAGGGCGAGGGAGCGGACGAAGGCGTCGATGACGCGACGCAGTTGCGTCGCCGGGTCGGCGGGAGCGACGAGGGCGTCGTCCAGCGCTCTCGTGAAGTCGCGGTCGACCTGGCGGGCGATCTCCGACATGAGGACTTCCTTGGAGCCGACGTAGTGGTAGATCGTCGGCTGGCTCATCCCCGCGCGCTCGGCGATCTCCTTCGTGGTGCCCCGGTCGTAGCCGCGGACGAAGAAGACGTCGGCGGCGACGTCCAGGATCCGGCGCCGCTTGTCCTCCCAGTCGTCGTTCCGGCTGCCGGGCTTGCGCCCCGGACGCCTGCGCGTCGTGGCCTCGTCTCGTCGTGCGGTGTCCTCTGGAATCACGCTCCGATGCTAGCCGAATGATCGATCGGCCGATCGATCGCTTTGCGGCCCGGTGGTCCGGCTGCTACAGTCCCCAAAATAAATCGATTGACCGATCGAATGAATGGGAGGTGTCGTGGTGGGAGACCGACTCTTCGACCAGGGCGCCCAGGTGCGCCGGGTCCTCGCGGCCGGCCACGAGACCGCGTACCACGAGGCTGGGAGTGGGCGGCCCATCGTGCTGCTCCACGGATCCGGCCCAGGCGTCTCGGCCTGGTCGAACTGGTCCGGAGTGCTGCCCGCACTCGCTGCCGGGCACCGGGTGCTCGCGCCCGACATCGCCGGATTCGGCAGGACCCTGTTCCAGGAGGGGACCGAGTACGGGATCAAGCTCTGGACGCGGCAGCTCTTCGCGTTCCTCGACGCCCTGGACATCCCGTCCGCCGTGCTGGTGGGGAACAGCTTCGGCGGCGGCCTGGCGCTGGCCGCAACGCTGCGGGACCCGTCCCGCGTGGACGGCCTCGTACTGCTCGGCACGCCCGCCGGGACGTTCACGATGACCGAGGGGCTCCGGGCGGGCTGGCACTACGAACCCGATCCGGACGAGATGCGGCGCATCCTGCGGCTCTTCCCGTATGACAAGAGCCTCGTCACCGAGGAGATGGTGCGGGCGAGGTTCGAGGCCAGCGCCGCCCCGGGCGCCCAGGCGGCCTTCCGGAAGCTGATTCCGGAACCCGGCCCCGGGGACACGCCGGTCAAAGGCGTCCCCGAGGACAGGCTCCGCACGATCGCCAAGCCCTCGCTCATCGTCCACGGGCGCGAGGACGAGGTCATCCCCGTGGAGCTCGGCTGGCGCCTGGCCCGCTCGATCCCGGACTCCGAGCTTCACGTGTTCGGGCAATGCGGCCACTGGGTGCAACTCGAACGGCCCGCCGCGTTCACCGCCCTCGTCCGCGACTTCGCCGGGAGGCGGGCATGAGCCTGCACGGCGTCGAGAAGGCGCTCTACGACCTCAACGTCGACCGGCGCGCCCGGGAGACCTTCAAGGAATCTCCCGCCCGTTTCGCCGATCGTTACCGGCTGACCGGGGAGGAGGCGGCGATGCTGACCGACCGGGACGTTCGCGGCCTCGCCTCGCTGGCCGCCAACCCGATGCTCGTGTGGGGGTTCTGGCTGATGCTGGCGCCCGAGGGGGAGCGCGGTGCACCTGGCTATCTGGCCAGGCTGCGCGCCGAAACACCCGCTCGGCGACCCGTCCCCGCGTCCGGCGATTCAGAGGGAGACTGACCATGGGCAGCATCGTCGGCGGCTTCCTGCTGCCCCACGACCCGATGATGTTCACGCATCCGGACGCGCCGGACGCGCCGGTGCGCGAGCGCGTGCACGAGGCGTACCGGGAGATCTCCCGGCGGCTCGCCGTGCTGGACCCGACCACAGTGGTGGTCATCGGCACCGACCACTACATCCTGTTCGGCCCCGGCTGCCTGCCCCAGTTGCTCATCGCGACCGGAGACCTGGACGGTCCGGTCGAGCGGCTGCCCGGCCTGGCACGCGGCCCGCTGCCGGACAACGCGCCGCTGGCCCGGCACATCGCCGGGCACGGGCACCGGCACGGCGTCGACTGGGCGGTCGCGCCGACGTTCACCGCGGACCACTCCGTGGTCATCCCCTACCATCTGGTCGCCGAGCCACTCGGGCTGCCGGTGATCCCCGTCTACCTCGCCTGCGGCGTCGAGCCGCTGCTGCCGCTCGCCCGCGCCGTCCGCGCCGGAGAGGCGATCCGGGAGGCCGTCGAGGCCGCCGGAGAGGACGAGCGCGTCGCCGTCATCGGCAGCGGCGGTATCAGCCACTGGGTCGGAACCGCCGAGATGGGCCGGATCGACTCCGGTTTCGACCGGATGGTGCTCGACCGCGTCGCCGCCGGCGACACCGCCGCACTGGCCGGCCTGGATGACGCCGAGATGCTTGCGGAAGCGGGCAACGGCGCACTCGAAGTGCGCACGTTCGTCGCGGCGATGTCGGCCGTGGGGCCCTGCCGGGGGGACGTCATCGCCTACGAGGCCGTCCCGGAGTGGATCACCGGCCTGGGCTTCGCCGAGCTGGTCCCGCTGGAGGCCGCCGATGTCCGCTGACCTCAAGAGCACCGGAGGCCGTACGGTCCTGTGCGCGGCAGACGATGTGCCTCCTGGGCGGATGCTGCGCGTCGTCACCGGCGACGCCGGGCCGCTGCTGGTCTCGAATGTGAACGGGACGATCCATGTCACCGACGACACCTGCACCCATGCCGAGGCGTCGCTGAGCGAAGGCGATCTGGAGGGAGGCCGGGTCGTCTGCCCGGTGCACTGGGCGGAGTTCGACCTGGCGACGGGCGAGGCCCTGTGCTTTCCCGCGTCCAGACCCCTCGCCGTGTACAGGGCGGTCGTCGAGGACGGCATGGTCGTCGCGTTCCTCGGGCGGAGGTCGGCATGAGCGGCATGAACGACGAACTGCTCGCACTGTCCGCGCTGGACGACGGCTGGCTCGATCGCCGCGTCTTCTGGGACCGGGACGTCTACGAACTGGAGCTGGAGCGGATCTTCGCCCGGTGCTGGCTGTTCGTCGCCCACGAGTCCCAGCTGCCGAAGCCCGGGGCGTTCCTCACCACCTGGATGGGCGAGGACAACGTGCTCGTCGTCCGGCGGCGGGACGGCTCCATCGGCGCCTACCTCAACAGCTGTCCCCACAGGGGCAATCGCGTGTGCACCGCCGAAGTGGGGACGGCCCGCGGGTTCGTGTGCAACTACCACGGCTGGTCGTTCGGCCTCGACGGCGGGCTCACCGGCGTGCACGAGTCCGCGGCCTTCGGCCGGGAACCGGGCTTCGACCGCTCCCGGCTCGGGCTCACCCCCGTGGCTCAACTCGACACCTACAAGGGACTGGTGTTCGCCACGTTCGACCCCGGCGCGCCGCCGCTGTCGGACTACCTCGGCGACTTCGCCTTCTATCTCGACGTGATCCTCGACAACGACGAGGGCGGCACGGAGTTCGCAGGCGGCTCGATCAAGTCCGTCCTCGGCTGCAACTGGAAGATCGCGGCGGAGAACTTCGCCGGTGACGCGCTGCACGCCGGCTGGACGCACGCGTCCGGCGCGGAGGCCATGCTCGGCCGCGGCGTCCCCGACCTGGGCGCGGAGGACGCCGAGAGCTACCACGTCAACGCGAACGGCCACTGCTGGGAGTTCAACCTGGACGGCGTCGGGAACGCCGCCACCCTCGGTGACCCACGGGTCGTGGCCTACCTGCGCGACCATGAGAAGCGCGTCGCCGAGCGGCTCGGCGACCTGCGGGCGCGGATGGTCGGCTCGATCAGCTCGGTGAACGTCTTCCCGAACTTCTCGTTCCTGCCCGGCCAGAACACCTTCCGGACATGGCAGCCGAAGGGGCCGCACCGCACCGAGCTGCACACCTGGGTCCTGGTGAACCGGAACGCCCCCCAGGAAGTGAAGGACGCCTGGCGCAAGGGAGCGATGATGACCTTCTCTCCCTCCGGCGTCTTCGAGATGGACGACGGCGAGAACTGGGAGCTGGCCACCCGGTCCAACGCGGGCGTGGTGACGCGGAAGCAGCGGCTCTACTACGGCCTCGGGTCCGGTACGGCGATCGAGCACCCCGAACTGCCCGGCAACGTGCACCGCGGACAGATCAACGACGCCAACCAGCGGGCGTTCTACCGGCGCTGGTCGCAACTCCTTCGCGCCCGCACATGGGACGAGGCGGCGTCATGACCACGATGGAGACGTACTGGCAGGTCCAGACCTTCCTCGCCTACGAGGCGCGGTTGCTCGACGAAGAGCGGTACACCGAATGGCTGGGGCTCTTCACCGAGGACGCGCACTACTGGGTCCCCGGCGTGGAGAACCGCGGCCGGTCCGATCCGGCTGGCCCCTACGCGCCGTCCCGTATGGCCTACTTCGACGACACTCTTGAGGACCTGCGCCGTCGTGTCGTCCGCTTCACCGCGCCCACCGCGTGGGCGGAGGACCCGGCCACCCGGCACCTCCACGTCGTGTCCAACATCGAGGTGGAGCCGGCGGAGCCGCCCGGCGAGCTGCTCGTCCGCTCGGTGATCGTCAACTACCGGGGCCAGGGCGACATCGACGCCGCGACCCTGTACGGGCGGCGCGAGGACGTCCTGCGCCGGGTGTCGGGCGAGCTGCGGATCGCCCGCCGGCTCGTCCTCCTGCGGCACGCGGTTCTCCCCGCCAAGAACATCAACACCTTCTTCTAGGAACCGGCACGACATGACGGCAACAGGTACAGGACGGCTCGACGGCCTGGTCGCGCTGGTGACCGGCGGCGGAAGCGGCATCGGCCGGGCCATCGTCGACCGCTACGTCGCCGAGGGAGCGCGTGTGGGCGTTCTCGAACGCGACCCCGGCCGGGCCGCGGCGCTCGCCCGCGACCACGGTGACCGGGTCACGGTCGAGATCGGAGACGTCAGGGAGCCCGAAGCCCACGCCGCGTCGGTGACCCGAACACTCGACGTCCACGGCCGCCTGGACGCCTACGTCGCCAACGCGGGCGTGTACGACTACTCGACCCGCTTCGAGGACCTCGGCGAGGACCGCGTCGCGGCGGGTTTCGCCGAGCTGTTCGAGACGAACGTTCTCGGCTACATGCTCGGCGCAAGTGCGGCACTTCCGGCACTGCGCGACAGCGGCGGATGCCTCATCTTCACGGTCTCCTCCAGCGGCTTGTACGCGGGCGGCGGTGGGGCACTGTACGTCGCGTCCAAGCACGCGGTGGTCGGGCTGGTCCGGCAGCTCGCCCACGAACTGGCCCCGGACGTCCGGGTGAACGGCGTCGCCCCAGGCGCGACGCTGACGGCACTCGGCGGGCTGGCCGCCTTCGGCAGCGCCGACCGGCGCCTGGACGCGGAACTGGGCGGGCTCGACCGGCACATCCCGCTCGGCTTCGTCAGCGACCCCGCCGACCACGCCGGCCTGTACGTCCTGCTCGCGGACCCGCGTGACTCCCGCTTCATGACGGGAGCCATCCTGCCGAGCGACGGCGGGCTCGAAGTCCGCGGCGCGGCACGTCGACCGAAAGGCGCCCGATGAACCCGAAGCTGACGGTATCGCTCGGGCTGTGGCAGGACAGGCCCGCACGCGAAGCCCTGGAAACGGCCGCCCTCGCCGACGAGCTCCGCTTTCCGGAACTGTGGATCGGCGAGATGGCCACGTACGACGCGTTCGCCCTCGCGGTCGCGGTGGCCGCCCGGACGTCCTCGATCATGCTGACGCCCGGGCCGCTGCCGGTCGCCGTCCGCGACCCGATGATGATCGCGATGGCGGTGGCGTCACTCGCCGATCTGACCGGTCGCGTCGCCGGCGTCGCGATCGGCACCTCCAGCCCGCACGTCGTGGAGCGCTGGCACGGCCGCGAACGGCGGGATCCTCCCACCGCGCTCGCCGAGTCCGCCGAGGTCCTGCGGCACCTGCTCGCCGGAGAGCGGGCCGGCTTCGAAGGCAGAACCGTTCGCGTCCAGGACTACCGGCTTCGGCTGCCGGCACCCCGCACTCCCATCACGATCGCGGCGTTCGGGGCGGCGGCGGTCCGCGCGGCCGCCCGGCACGCCGACCGCATGGTGGTCAGCCTGGTCACGGCGGACTCGGCGGGACGGCTCGCGGCGCGGCTCCGATCCGAGTCCGATGCGGCCGGCACCAGCGCACCACCAGTGGCGGCGTGGGTTCCGGTGGCCGTGGACGGTGGCGCGCAGGCACGTGAGCAGGTCCGCCGGGCCGTCGTCGGCTATCTCGCCGCGCCTGGATACGCGCAGATGTTCGAGGAGGCCGGCTTCGGCGACGTGGTCGCCTTGGCGCGCAGCCGCCCCCATCCGTCCGAGCTGCTCGCCGCCGTCCCGGACGAATTGGTCCACGCCGTGGCGGCGCTCGGAGAGCCGGAGGAGGTCGCGGCGCGGCTCGCGTCCTACGCCGTCGACGAGATCGCCGTCCTGCCGTGCTGCACCGATGAGGACCCGGCAGGCGAGCACACCCTGCGCACTCTGGCCGCCTGGACCGGACCGTGAACCGGCACGTCCCCCGCAGGATCGTGATCGTGGGCGGCGGCCTCGCCGGGCACACCGCCGCGACCACTCTTCGAGCCGAGGGCTACGACGGTGAGCTGATCCTGCTCACCGACGAGCCGTGCCCGCCCTACGACCGGCCACCGCTGTCGAAGGAACTGCTCGCTGGGACGGTCGACGACACCACGCTGCCCACAGCACACGACATCGAGGTGCGCACCGGCTCCCGTGCCCTTCGGCTCTACCCTGACGCCGTCGAAAGCACGACCGGCACCGACCCCTACGACGGGCTCATCATCGCGACGGGCAGTTCCCCCATCAGGCTCGCCGATCCGTCACCCCACATCCACGAATTGCGTACCGCCCTCGACGCGCTGCGTCTTCGCGAAGCTCTGCGCACCGCCTCCTCGGTCGCGGTCGTCGGCGCGGGCTGGATCGGCAACGAGGTCGCCACCCGCGCCGCCGCGCTGAACCTCAAGGTCACCGTGATCGACGCCGCGTCCGCCCCGCTCGCGCGGGCGATGCCCGCCCCACTCGCGGAACACTTCGTCCCCTGGTACGCCGACCGGGGGATCGACCTGCGCTTGGACACCCCGGTTGACGGGGTGGACGAACGCGGCGTGCGTTTGGCGGACGGCGGGCGCGTCGACGCCGATCTCGTCGTCATGGGTATCGGCGCACGCCCGGCCACCGGCTGGCTCCACGGCAGCGGCGTTCCGTTGGCTCCTGACGGCGCCGTCGAGGCCGACGCGACACTGCGTGCCGGCCCGGGCTCCGTCTTCGCCGCGGGGGACGCCGTCCGCTGGCCCTCCAGCTTGTTCGGTGACCGGCTCCGCGTCGAGCACTGGGACCACGCCGCAGCGTCCGGCCGGACCGCCGCCCGCAATCTCCTCGGTCTCGGTGAGCCCTACGACCCGGTGCCCTACTTCTGGTCGGAGCAGCTTGGGCACCGGATCCAGTATGTGGGCCATCACCGTCCGGCGGACACGTTCGTCCTGCGTGGGAACCCCGCCGGGCAGGGCCCTTGGGCGGCCCTGTGGTTCCAGGGGCCGCGGCTGCGTGCCGCGCTCTCCATCGACGACCCGCGCACCGCGAGGGACGCGCGGCGCCTCATCGCCAGCCGAGTCCCCCTGTCCGCCGACCGGGCCACCGACCCGGCCGTCCGGCTGAACGAAACCGCCTTGTGACCGCCAATTCTTTCCGTACAGGGGACGGAGAGGGTTCAGCGGCCCGGTCCGAATCAGAGTGGACGCATGGCGGCGACACACAATGGCGAGGACGAGGTCCTCAGGCTCGATCGAGCTTCATGATCAGCCAAAGGCTCCAGTCCTCCAGAGCAGTCGGCGGCTGCTACGGGTGGAGGACGGCCTTGATCACACCGGCCTCGCGGCGATCGAAGGCCGCGTACAGAGCCGGGGCCTGCTCCAGGTCCGCGTGGTGGGTGACGACGAACCCGGGGCGGGCGATCCCGGAGGTGACCAGGTCGCGTAGCGGTACGGTGTAGCGGCGGTCGTGGGTGCGGCCGGTCCCTATCGTCACTCCTTTGCCCCACAGCGTTCCCCAGGGCAGGCGCAGTGCACCGTCGGCGCTGCCTTCCGGGGCGGGGTGCAGGTCCTTACCGGCATAGAGGCCGATGACTCCCAGATGGCCGGTCTGGTTGATCAGGCGGGCCAGATCGGCGAGGACCTGAGTCGGCTTTTCCTTGGAGAAGTCTGCTCGGTCGCGGGCCTGGAACCCCACTGCGTCGATGCCGCAGTCGACGCCGTCCAGCGGTTCCTCGCCGCGCGGCAGCCCGGTGCTGCGCCGGTGGTCGCGGATCTGCTCGACGGGGTCGCCGTCGGCGGTGTTCACCGGTATGGCGCCCGCTTCGACCGCCTTGTCCAGCCGCTCGGGTATGCGATCCACCACGAAGACCTCGGCGGCGCCGCGCAGCCGCGCGCTGTAGGCGGCCAGCAGACCGATGGTGCCGGCGCCGAACACCGCCACCGTGCGTCCGGGGCGGACCTGGGCGAGTTCGGTGGCGTGCCAGCCGGTCACGAACGCATCGGCCAGGGTGACGAAGTCGTCCTCGTGTTCGTCGCCGGGCTCGCCGGGCAGTGGTACGCAGTTGGCGTCGGCATACGGGACGCGCAGCTGGTCGGCTTGGGCGCCGGTGTAGTGGCCCATTCCGGCGTACCCGTAGGCCGCGCCGAAGCCTCCGGGGCGTACGCGCAGGCAGGCCGCCGACAGGCCGCGTGCACAGTTGGCGCACAGGCCGCAGAACAGGTGGGTCGGCAGGACGACCCTGTCCCCGACGTTGATCGTCTGGACCCCGGGCCCGGTCTCCGCCACCGTGCCGAGCGCCTCGTGCCCCAGAACCATGCCCGGGCCGGCGCCGGTCCGGCCGTCGTACATGTGCAGGTCGGTGCCGCAGATCGCGCTGGAGGTGATGCGGACGAGAACGTCCGTCGGCTCCTCGATCTGGGCGTCAGGTACCTGCTCGACCTCGACCTCGCGGTCCCCCTGGAACACCACTGCTCTCATCTGCGTCTCCCTTCGGCTTATCGCGAGGTGCCGAGATAGGTGAGGGGCGCGACCACGGCTGCTTGGACGGCGGTGTCCAGCGTGGGCTGGATGACGGGGGCGAACGCGGCGCTGTGGTTGGCCGGGATGTCCGTGGCCACGGTTCCCCTCCTGGCGGCCGTGGCGTACCGGTCGAGATCCACGCCGCCGAACCCCCAGAAAGTGAACGGAACTCCGAACGCCTTGGGGATCTGACTGAAATCCTCGCTGGCCGTTTGCAGGGGTAGCGTCCGGGCCTGATCGCCGAAGAAGCCGTTGAACGCGGCGGCGACCTTGCGGGTGGTGCCGGAGTCATTGACGGTGGGCGGGAAGCTGCCGAAGTGCTCGATGTCGGGGGGCTCGGGCGCGCCGGACGCCGAGCACTCGGCGGTGGCGATCCGTTCGACGGCGTCCCTGATCTGGTCGCGCGTGCCTTCGTCGTAGGTGCGGACGTTCAGCTGAATCTCGGCCGAGTCGGGGATGTTGTTGGGGTTCGAGCCGGCGTGGATGCTGCCCACGGTGAGCACCGCCGGGATCAGCGGGCCCAGTTCGCGGGAGACGACCGTCTGCAGCCGGACGACGAGCATCGAGGCCATCACCACCGGGTCGATGCCCATGTTCGGGGCCGAACCATGAGCGGACCGGCCGTGGACGGTGATTCGGTAGTTGTCCGCCGCTGACAATGCCGACCCTGACCGGGTGAGTACCTGCCCCGCCGGATATGGCAGCACATGCTGGGCCAGGCACACGTCGGGCCGGGGGACCTGGTCGGTGAGCCCGTCCTCGACCATGGCGTCGGCGCCGTCACCGGGCTCCTCGGCAGGCTGGAACAGCACGGTGTAGGTGCCTTTCCAGGCCTCTTTGGCCTGGGCCATCAGTTGTGCCGCGCCGAGCAGGGCGGCCACATGGGTGTCGTGCCCGCAGGCGTGCATGACAGGCCGCCCGTCCCCGTCGGTGGCCGTGCTGGCGTACGGCAGGCCTGTCTCCTCCTTGATCGGCAGGGCGTCCATGTCAGCGCGGAAGAGCACATGCCGGCCACCCCCGTTGTCCAGCACGCCGACCACGCCGTTGCCGCCGATTCGATCGTGCACCTGGTACCCCCAGGAGTTCAGGCGCTCGGCGACCAGGGCGGACGTCCGCGTCTCCTGATGCCCGAGTTCGGGGTGGGCATGGAGATCCCGGTAGAGAGACTCCAGATCAGACCTGATGTCGTCCAGCCCGGACAGCACCCGCCCGGCGCTCCCGGTTGCAGTGACCATCGCCCTTCCTCTCACCCGAAAAGGTGACGCTCTGCATGCTTACCGTTATGGGGGCCTAAACGCGCCAAACGGCCGCAAACGTTCGACAAGGCCGCCGGTCGCCCGCCTCTGGCTCCGGCCGGTGATCCTTAAGATCGCGGTGTGGGGATCGCGACGATCACGACGGTGCTCGACCTGACCGGGGTGTTCATCAACGGCCTGCTCGGGGGCACGGTGGCGCGCAAGCGCGACCTGGATCTCTTCGGGTACCTCTCGATCGGGCTGGTGTCCGGGCTGGGCGGTGGTCTGATCCGCGACACGCTTCTGCAGCACGGGCCGCCGGACGCCCTCACCAACGCCTTCTACATCCCCACCGCGCTCGTCGGCGGAATGCTGGCCTTCCTGCTCCAGTTCACCGAGCAGGACTGGAACCGGGTGTTCTACCTGCTGGACGCCATCGCGCTCAGCGTGTGGGCCATCACGGGGGCGCAGAAGACCCTGGACGTCGGGCTCGGCTGGCTCCCCGCGCTCCTGCTGGGGATCATCACCGCGGTCGGCGGCGGCGCCGTCCGGGACCTGCTTCTCCAGCGCATCCCGGCGGTGTTCGGCGGCAATGCCCTCTATGCCTCCGTCGCGCTCGTGGTCGCCGGGATCCAGGTGGCCTGCTCCGGCTTCGGCGCCCCCGTCGCCGGAACGGTCGCGGGGGTCGTGACCGGCACCGCCCTGCGGGTGATCGCCTACCGGCGGGGCTGGGCACTGCCCGAGGGAACGACCTGGGAGCCACGCGACGTCCTCGACAAGGTCACCCGCCACGACCGGCGCGACCCCGACCACCGACCACCCAGCGACGAGTAAGCCGCCCGTGTCGTACGCCGACCTGCACGATCAGCGGATGTCCTGGGCCCGGGCCGACGGCCGGAGTCGAGCAAAGGTGGCCTCGGTGAGACGTCTGCCGAGTGCCTTGCTCATCGATCCCCAGAAACAGCGGGGCGCCTTCCCACCCGGCTCGCTCCAACAGACCCAGCAGCCGGTGCACGAACTCCACACGAGCAGCACGCCGTCGGCGCACCGCGTCACCCACACGACCGCTCCCACTCACGGCCCCGCCCGGCAGCGAACGGGGCGGAGGCGTCGCCGTCGCTCGCCGTTGCGATGTGGGCCTGCGTGGTGCGGCGAGATGGCTTCCGGTCAGGTTCGGGTCGGCGCGGTGGTGAGCCTCTGGACGAGGAGGTCGATCACGGCTCGTTTGTCGGCGTCGTCGCGCCGGTGGGTGAGGAGGCCTTCGATGACGAAGGTGCCGATCGCGGTCATGGCGGGGAGGTCGGCTTCGGCGGCGCCGGCTTTGCGGAGGTCGTCGGCGACCAGGGTGTCGGCGAGTTCGTGGAAGCCGGTGTGCCAGGCGTGGACGGCGGGTGAGGCCGCGGCGCGGGTGTGGACGGTGTTGACGAGGCCGTGCAGCCGTTCGAGCTGGTCGACGGCCCACAGGAGCCGGTCGTTGAGCGGCCGGTCGGCGATGGTCGTGTACTGGGCGAGGGCTTCGGCCAGCAGGCGGTCCAGGACGGCGATGAGCAGGTCGTCCTTGTCGCGGAAGTACCAGTAGATCGTGTTGACGGTGACGCCGGCGCGCTTGGCGATCTGGCCCATGGACGCCGACTCGTAGCCGTCGTCGATGAACAGCCGCTGGGCGGCGGCGAGGATCTCCTCGCGTTTCTCCTCGCGGTTTTGGGGGCGTCGGTTCCGGGGCACCCCCACACCCTATCTTGAACGGCCCTCAAGAAGACGCTAGGTTTCTTGAAGGCTGTTCAAGAAGTGAGGGGGAATCCCCTTGGAGACCGACCACACGCCTGCCGAGCTGCTCGGGCTGGACACCACCGGGCTGCTGGCGCTCTTCGCCACGCTGCCCGCCCCGTCCATCGAGGAGATGGACGGGGAGTACACCGCCCGGCTGCTGGCCCAGCCCAACCTGGTCGCCTCGGTGACCGGGCGCGGCACGGTGTCGAATCCGCTCGCGCCGTGGCTGTGCAAGGCGTTCCGGCCCGTCGACGGCCAGACCGGGCGCGGCTACAACACCTTCCGCCAGTTCGGCCGCATCCGGCAGCGCTATGCGATGCACACGCTCATCGCACCGTCGCGCTATGACGGCCGTCCCGCCTACACGCTGGTCTACCGCGCCTACGCCTCGACGTGCGGGGCGATCAACATGGTCGACGAGGTCCGCCGCGCGGCGCCCGGTGTCTATCTGGGCATCGGGACGTGGGGATTCACCGCACGGCAGCGCCGCATCCCCCTGCCCTTCCTGCTCACCGGCCCCGTCGGCGCCTACCGCGGTGACATCGGCACCGCTCGCCGCGGCTTCACCCCGGGCCCGCGTGAACTGCCCGGCCCGAAGGAGGCCGCCCGGTGACGAAGTGGCTGCTGTACGGCGCCAGCGGCTATACCGGCGAGCTGATCGCCCGGGAGGCGCGCAAGAGGGGCCTGGAACGGCCGTTCTCGGTGACGGCGCCCCCGATGATCGACGCGTGCGTGCGCACCCGCACCCACTACCTCGACATCACCAGCGAGATGGACGTCTTCGCCCTACGCCCGCGAGATCGACGGCCAGGCCCGCGCCGCTGGTGTCGTGGTCTGTCCCGGAGTCGGTTTCGACGTCATCCCCACCGACTGCCTCGCCGCCGCCCTCCACCATGCCATGCCCGAGGCCACCGACCCGGACGGCCGGCGGGCCACCGCCCACATCACCACGGCCAACCCCTACCGCCTCACCATCGACGGCGCCCTCACCGCCGTCGCCAACCTCCTCGCCGCCACCGCCCCCGCCTCGGCGCGCACACGCCCGCGACCCTGTTCGGCGCCGACCTCATCACCCGGCTCCCCGGCAGCGGCCCCCTCACCATCAGCCCGACCGAAGGAACCCTGACGTGATCACCGTCCCCCGCTCCGCGCTCATCACCGGCGCCTCCGCAGGCATCGGCGCGACGTTCGCCCGCCACCTGGCCGCCCGCGGCTACCAACTCCTGCTGGTCGCCCGCCGCGCCGACCGCCTCCACGAACTCGCCGCCCAGCTCACCGAACAGCACAAGGTCCGATGTGAGGTCTTCGCCGCCGACCTCACCGACCCGGCGTCCCCCGCAGCGATCCTGCGATACGCCGACGAGCAGGGCCTGAACATCGACGTCCTGATCAACAACGCCGGATTGTCCGGCAAGACCGCGTTCGCCGACACCCCCTGGGACACTCTCGCCGGAGAGATCCAGCTGAGGGTGACCGCCCAGACCGAACTCGCCCACCGCGTCATCCCCGGCATGAAGGAACGCCGCTGGGGCCGCATCGTCAACCTGTCCTCGGTCGCCGCGTTCGCCCCGCCCGCAGCCAGCCTGCTCTACACCGGCATCAAGTCCTACGTCCTCAACGCCTCCCAAGCCCTCGACATGGAACTCAAACCCCACGGCATCCACGTCACCGCTCTGTGTCCCGGCTTTACCCACACCGAATTCCACGACGTGATGGGCACCCGCGACAAAGCCGACCACCTCCCCGGCATCCTGTGGCAGCAGCCCGAAGTCGTCGTGGCCGAAGGCTGGAAAGCCGTCCAGAACGGCAAACCCGTGTGCGTCCCCGGACTCGTCAACAAGATCTCCGCCGCCGCCATGAAACCCCTGCCCATCCGCCTGGCCTACCTGGCCGGCAAGACCCTCAACCCCTTCAAGAACAGCTGAACCCCTTACCTCCGTTCACCAGTCGCCGACCCGGCCCGACCACACCCCGGAGCCCATCGGGGACTTCTCAAGACACCCCGAGGAGGAGGGATTCGAGGCGAGCGGCGGCCTGGCGGCATCTGAGCAGGCCGGAGCGCATCATGGCCGATAGTGCCGGGTAGGTCTCGAGGTTCAGGACCTCGGTGAGTATCTCGCCGTACTCGGTGGCTCCCTTGCCCTGGCCGCGAGCTCCTTGCCACCGGCGCCGAGCGAGTGCGTGAGTGTGGCGTCGGTGAGGGCGTAGCCGGTCAGCACCGTGGCAGCGTTGAACTTCTGGCCGCCGTCCAGCCCGGTACCGGACAACGCGTCCAGGGCCCGGTCAAGCCAGAGCAGTCGCCGCGGACCCATGGGCGGGGTGCTCTGGCGCAGGTCCAGCAGCCAGGGCCGGGACAGCAGGAATTCGATGCGATGCTGGACGAATCGGATTCCGATGATGTCGTGTTCCGTCCGGCGGGAGAATTCGCGGATCTCACGACCATGGAATATGCGGAACTGCACGACCAGGTGCGGACGCTGTCCCTTCTCGCCGAGCGGCCGCGGGAGGAACCGAGTTGGGCGAACTGATCCGCGCCGGCGCCAGCCGCACGGCCGACACGCTCACGCATTTGACGTAGCCGGTACGCGGGGCGGTGGACGCGCGCGCTTAGCGGAGAGGGTTGTTGGTTCCTTCGCGGCGTGCTGTGCCCCAGGTTTGGACGGGCGGAGGTGGGCGGCGGCCTTGAGGCGAGCCTGCTGGGACTTGTTCGCCCGGCGGCGCCAAATGAGGTCCCACAGGGAGATGGTGGAGGGAGGAGCGCCATCACCTCGGCAAGGTGTTACGTGCCGACCGCTGATCGCCGACTCCATCAATGCGTTGCCGAACGCGTTGCCGACGGTGCCGGTGGAGGCGTCGATCCCGGCGTCGATCAGGGGCGTGGTGAACCGGAAAGAAGTGTGTTGCGACCCGGCGTCGCTGTGGTGGACCAGGCCGGGCCGACGGGTGTCCGGCCCGGTCGCGCCGCCACAGCGTCATGTCCAGGGCGTCCAGGACCAGCCGGGTGCGCTTGTGGGACGCGGCCGCCCATCCGACGATCGCACGCGAGAAGATGACGACCATGAATCCGACTAGACCACGTCGGCCCAGGTGATCACGTGCGTGAAGTCGGCCACCCCCGGCGGTTCGGCGCGGTCGCGGTGAAGTCTCGGCGCAGCAGGTCGGCCGCACGTTCGTGCCCATCAGCGCGCACGGTGGTACGGATCTTGCGGCCGCAGCGGGCATCGTGCAAGCCGGGTTCGCGCATCAGGCGCTCAACCGCGCAGCCTTCCACCTGGTAGCCCTCGCGCTGCAACTGCCGCCAGACCTTCCGGGCGCCATAGACTCGATAGTCGGCCTCGAAGATGCGGGTGATCTCGGTCTTGGGACACTCGTCACGGACCGCCCGGGCGATGCCGGACGCGGCTTGGCGGCACGGTAGGTGAGCGGTGCGATCTAGGTACCTTGCGCAGACAGCACCCGGTAGATCGGCTCGGCCCCGAGGACCTTCTTGAATGCGTCGACGAACGCGATCAGTACTTGTGCGGGCCGGATCGAGCTCGGCCGCGAAGAGGCCCGCCGCGGCCTTTGAGGCTCTCCTTAGCCTGCCGCAGCTGGGCGTTCTCCCACTTGAGTCGCTTGAGCTCCGCTGATTCCCCGGCCGGGCGCGCGCTGATCTCGGCCCGACGTACCCAACTGCGCACCGTCTAGGTCGAGGTGACTCCCAGCTCGGCTGCGACAGCCTTCATCGCCGACCACTCACTTGGGGTAGGGCGGGCGGACCTCTGACACCATGCGGACCGCGTGCCTGCGCAGCTCAGGGGGATATGGGGACGCATGCTCCATGACTCGATCCACTCAGGGTTACAGGCCCCCGCCCTGCCCGTGCGCGTGCGGCTGCGCGTGGGACGCGCGCCCGCGCTCAGATGATCTTGTCACGCAGGTGTCACGCGCCTGTGTCACGCGGCGTCATGACAGGCCCGTCACGGCCGTCATAGAGCGCTGACCTGTAACCCTCCCCCCGCCCCCGCCCGTGACACCGCCCCGCCGTCACACATGATCAACACACGGCGACGACCCGCCCCATGATCATTTCGGTAATGCGTAGGCGTGAGGACCGGACGCGGGAGCGTGGTCCTGGTGGACGTCGGCGAGTCGTTGAGAGGGGGGCGTACGTACTGGCTTGGACACCCAAGATCATCGGGGACTGCGTTCGTCGTTCACAACCCCGGATGCCACCCGCCGCCGGCCTGCCGATCTACCAGTTCATCTCAGCACTGAGAACGCATTGGCCCTGGCTGAATTGACCCCACAGAGTAGGCCGTCCATCGAGTTCGCTACGTAGTGGTCTCAAAAGCGTGGCGGCGACAATGGCATGGGACGCGGCCACTCGCCGCGTCCCATGCCGGCCAAGCGGCCACAAGGTTGTGTCTCTTGACTCATTGCGGATAAAACACGTTACCTGGGGAGGTCAGCTGCTTTCAGCAGGAATGGACCCACAGGTGGGAGTCGTAGTCGTTGTCGTTCATCGCGAGGTCGTAGGTCTCTCCGGGGTTCACACAGATGTCCTCGCGCCCGTAGTTGATGTCCAGGTAGACCCGGACGTTGTCGGGAACCGTGCTGCTCGATCGGGCGTTGTTGAACAGCGACTCTGCATCGTCATGCATGTTCTTGGTTGCCCAGTTCGAAGAATTCCCCGCCCAGGGAGCGATACGACCGGTGAAGCCGTCGTTGGCCCAGGCGCAGAAGTTGGACGAGGGACAGTCGCTGAGGGAGGCGTGAGCGGTGCCCGGAGTCACCACGAGAGCTGCGGCCGCGAAGGGCAGGCCGATGGCCAGGCCTTTGAGAATCTTGATCACGGAGGTGTCCTTTCGAATGCTTTGCTCGAACGGTCAGGTGTTGGACAGGACGTGCCTGGCTCGGGGAGCGGCTCCCCGTTCGTAGCGGTTCAGCGCGTCACGTTCGCGCGCAAACCTCCTCTCGATTTCCGGTCGGTATTTGCGGTCCAAGGCGTGCACAACCCTGGAAAACCCGGTAGAAACGGCGCACTCCGCCTCAGTTACCGCCACGGTGATTTCGCGGGCACCGGCCCGTTCACCGGCGGTCTCCGGCGCTTCGGGAGCGACAAGCTTGCGCAGTTCGTCAGGGTTAGAGACGGCGTACCCGCGCTTACGCACACAACCTGTCCAGGTGGCGAGCCCGGCCCGGTACTTCGGGGCCTGGGTCACGCGGCCTGAGAGGTAGCTGTCGAAATGGTCGAGGATTCGTCGCGCCCGGTACCAGCCGGCAAGGTCCCCGTAGAGGGTGCGTCGCGCCTCGGCCGTGCAGCCGTTGTCCGGCGCCGATATCCGGCCGAGGTCGGGAAGGTCAACCGAGATCTGGCGCCCGACCCCGAGCAGGGTCCGCTGCCACTCCCGCTGCCGCTCGGGTGACAGCCGCGCCAGATTGGGAGCGTTGGTATCCTTGTCCCAGGCGCCGGGTCTACCCAGAAGGGTTCCGTATCCGTTCTTACGTGCCCACCCGATATCGTCGACCACATAGGGAAAGTCCGCCTCCGTCGACGCGGGTGGCGGTTGCTCGGTGTACGCGAAGCCGTGGCGGGTCATGCACTGGGCGATCAGCCGTTCCGAAGCCCGGTGAAGCAGTTCCCTCCCGGGGGCTGTCACCGACCGGGCATCCGCAGGCGGCGCGCCTTCGGCGGTTCCCGTTTCATGACCGACAACTGCCCACGCGGCCGTGACGCCCAGCGCGATCGCGGCACCGGCGACCGGCGGCATCATCGGCACGTCCAGTGCCGGGTGGACAGGCTCAGTTCCGCGAGCGGGTGCCCGCAGTGCGAGCAGGTCTTGGACGAGG
>NZ_JBEZJP010000113.1:0-20949 GCF_040653175.1 Actinomadura sp. NPDC048032 | reverse complement strand
GCGCGTCTGGTCGACCGCCTGCTCGGACAGGATCGGATGCATCATGCCGCGCAGGTACAGGCGCTCCAGCGCCTGGAGCCACATGTTGGCCTGGTAGACGGTCGTGGGCGGCCCGGTGAAGTACAGGACGACCTCGGGCTTGTACCGGTCGACGCGGCGCTGCACGTCGCGGCCCGTCCGCTCGGCGTTGAGGAGGCCGCGCATCCGGCGCAGCCGCGGCAGCTGCGCGGCGGCGACGGCGACGGCGACGGCCGCGGTGCCGAGGAGCCCGGCGGCCACCAGGGCCGGGAGGCCGACCAGGAGCCCGACGGTTCCGAACAGCAGCGGCAGGAGGTCGGCCTGGCTCTCCAGGAGGAGGGTGAGCCGGGCATGCCGGGGCGCGATGGGGGCGGGCAGCGCCGGCTCGCCCTGGCCGAGGCCGCGGGTCGCGAAGGGCAGCCGGTTGACGCGGCGCGAGGCGACCGCGCCGGCGAGGGTCGCGGCCCGGAGCCAGTCGACCAGCAGGAGGCCGACGGCCGCCAGGACGACGGTCGGCCGGCCGGCGTCGCCCGACTGGACCAGCAGCAGCACCAGGGCCCCCTGCCGGACCAGCACCCGCGCGCCCGGGCTCATCTGGCCCCAGCGCAGCGGCCTGGCCGCGTCCGGCAGCGTCCGGCCGACGGCGTACTCGGCCGCGTAGCAGAGCACGGCGGCGCCGAGGAACGCCCAGGGCGACCCGGCCGTGGCCGCCCCGATCAGCAGGCCGAGTGTGAGGGGCAACCACAGCACAGACGAGTACCGCGTGAGAGCCGAGTACCGGGAGACGAGACGCCGCACGGCACACCTCCGTCTTGTCAGCGCCCGAGGGGTGGCGCAGTGGGGGGAGAGGGGAAGGGGGGACCGCGCCCGCCGGGCCGAGCGGGCGCGTGCGGGGGAGCGGCGGTCAGCCGGAGCGGCCGCCGCTGAGGGGGTCTTCACGGCGCACGTCGATGACCTGCCCGGTGAGGCCGGAGAGCAGGACGTTGAGGGAGGTGCGGGCCACCTGGTCGGCGCTCAGCAGCGTGTGCGGGGGCTCCTGGCCGAACGCCGCGGTCCGCATGGGGGTGCTGGTCCGCTCGGGGTTGATGCAGTTGATCCGCACCTTGTCGCCGGACCACTCGTCCGCCAGCGCCTGGGTGAGGTTCACCGTGGCGGCCTTGGCGGAGGAGTACAGGCTGTAGTCGGCCCGCCCGCGGGTGTAGGAGCTGGAGGTGTAGAGCAGCAGCTGCCCGCCGGTCTTGGCCAGGTAGGGGAACGACGCCCGCGCGATGTGGATCGGCGCGAGGTAGTTCACGCGCAGCGCCTCCTCGATCGCGTCGGGGTCGATCGCGTCGAGCCGGCCGATCCGCAGGATGCCCGCCGTGTTGACGACGAAGTCGACGCGGCCGGTCGCCGAGTAGGCCTGCGCGAGCGCGCCGGCGACGTCGTCGGGACGCTCGACGTAGGTGCGGGTGGCGCCGCGGCTGTAGCCGAAGACGCGGGCGCCGAACCGCTGGGCCAGCTCCGCGATGGCGGCGCCGATGCCCTGGCTCGCGCCGAACACGACCATCGTCTTGCCGCCGAGCGCCTCGGCGTACTCGGCCTCGGTGAGGTCGGGGGCGTCGGAGGAGGCGAGCTGGAACAGCTTGTCCGCGACGAACATGTCGACCGGCTCGGTGACCTTCATGTTGTGCTCGTCGCCGGGGACGACGTAGATCGGGGTGCCGGGCAGGTAGCGCAGCACCACGGTGCAGTCGTCGGTCGCCTCGAAGTTCTCGTCCTGCCACGCCTTCTCGTAGGCGTCGCGGATGGTGGCGAGGCGGAAGCCCTGCGGGGTCTGCCCGCGGCGCAGGTTCGCCCGGCGCGGGACGTCCACGATGACGTCCTCGTCGACCTGGATGATCGTGTCGGCGGACGGGATGGCGACGTCCACCGCCCGGTGCTCGCGCAGCGCGGCCACGCAGTCGCGGATGATGCGCTGCGACAGCAGCGGGCGCACCGCGTCGTGGAACAGCACGCTGGTCGTCTCGGCCGGGTGGTCGGCGAGGGCGTCCAGGGCGAGTTGCGTGGTGGCGTTCCGGGACGTGCCGCCCGGAAGCACGGCCTTGACCTTGGTGCAGCCGGCCTTCCGCACGCAGTCCGCGGCGTCCTGGAGGAAGCCGGGGTTCATCAGGACGATGATCTCGTCGACGTCGGGGGCCTCCTCGAACACGCCCAGCGTGTGTTCGAGGATCGTCTTCCCGGCGATCTTGAGGAGCTGCTTGGGAGTGCTGAGACCCATCCGCTGTCCGCTGCCACCCGCCAGGATGACGGCGACGACGCGATGCTCACCCTGCGGCGCCATGACCAATGCGACCGTCCTTCTCCTTCATGGCAGCCGGAACGGCGGCCGAAAACCGAACGTGATGCAGTCACCCGTGGGACCTGGGGGTGCGGGCGGCGCGGCTTTCGCAGGGCTGGTGATCCGCACAGGGGGGAACTGCCGCCTTACTGTACCCGGTCTGTAGAACTTTGAGGCGAATTCATCGACCTTCCAGCTTCCTGTAACCCTTGCGTGACGGGGCCTGCGGCGTCCCTGACCATGATCGTCGCGGCCCGGGGCGCCCGCGCGCGAGATCGGTCTCACTTGCCGAAGAGGGGCCTCATGTCGGGTTCGACGGCCCAGCGGGTCACCCGGCGCACCGGGGAGGTGCTCAGCACCGTGACGATGACGAAGCCGGCGAGAAGGGCCGACAGCACGCCGGGGATCGTGTCGAACCAGGCGAGCTTGTGCCAGCCCTCGAACGTGAACAGCCGCATCACGAAGCCGTGCAGCAGGTAGCCGTAGATGGTGGCGGAGCCGAGGTCGCTGTACCAGGTGCGGCGGGACGGGGTGACCGCCAGGAAGGCCAGGATCAGCACCGTCCCGGTGAGCATCAGCCCGGCGCGCATCACGGTGCCGGTGAGCTCGTCCACGCCGAGGTCGCCGTTGGAGGTGTCCCAGTTCAGCCAGCGCGCGTTCATGCGGTCCTGGGTGAGGTACGCGCCCGCGAGCGCGGCGGCCAGGAGCGCGGCGCCCGTGATCCGCGCCCACGGCCGCCGGACGATCTGGATCACCTCGGGCGACAGCGTCAGCCCGAGGACGTAGAACGGCGCCAGCCCGAGGATCCGGTACAGGTCGAGCGTGTTCCCGATGTCGGCCATGTAGGTGAGGAGGGCGACGAGCACGGCCGTGGCGAGCGGGAACCTGAGCCGCCGCCACACCGGGGTGAGCAGCCGCCAGACGAACAGCGCCAGCAGGAACCAGGTCAGGTAGTAGGGGTCCAGCGCGTCGAACTGGAACGGCCGCCCGTCGACGCCCCAGGCGAACAGGCTGTAGGCGCACTGGAAGATCAGGTACGGCGCGATGGTCGAGCCGACCAGCCGCACGGCCTTGTCGTCGGTGAGGGTGAACCGCTTGGACAGGTATCCGCTGATCATGAGGAACAGCGGCATGTGGAACAGGTAGATGAAGTTCCAGAGCGCCGCGGCCAGCGGGACGTCCCGCAGGCCCGACAGCGCGTGCCCGCCCGCGACGAGCAGGATCGCCAGGTACTTGGCGTTGTCCAGGTGCGGGTCGCGTCCTCGGGGAGCCGGACCGCCCGCCGTCCGCGGCTTGTCCTGCGGGCGCTCGGCGGGGGACGCGGCCGCCGGCGCGGAGCCGGGGACCGCCGCCTCGGCGGAGTCTGGAACCGCCACGACGGACGCCTCGGGTGTCTGTGTCATGAAAGATCTCTGATCCTGGGAGGGGCTCGTGGAGCATACCTAACGAATCACGACAGAACCCTCGGAGTCACCGCGCGCGGCCGGGGCGTCACGGACGGGCGCCGCGGGACCGGGCCCGCGGATTTCGCCGGGCGCGCCGCGCGCAAGATCCGCTGAGGCGGGTAGACCGGCGGTTACGCCGTGCGGCGTCACCGGACGCCGCGGGCGGGGCGGGGGCCCGGGAACGGGCCCGGCGGGCGCGGGGACGAGGAGGGGCATGGGATACGGGAGGTCCACCCGGCAGGGGGTGGTGATCATCGCCGGCGGCGCCGTGCTGCTGGCCGGTGTCGCGCTGCTCGTGCTGCCCGGCCCCGGGCTGCTGCTGGTGCTCGCGGGCCTGCTCATCCTCTCCCGGGAGTTCCCCGCGGTGAACCGCTACGTCGAGCCCGTCCGGGAGCGGGCGATCCAGGCCGCCGAGGAGAGCGTGACGTCCTGGTGGCGCCTGACGGGCTCTGTCCTCACCGGCCTCGCGCTGTTCGGCGCGGGCGTGGCCTGGGGGCTCGTGGACGAGCTGCCGCTCAGCGGTTGGAGCACGGGCTCGGGGCTCATCCTGTCCGGCTTCATCCTCTTCGGGCTGCTGTTCTGGAGCTGGCGGCGGGTCAGGGCGCGCCGCGCGGAGAGCTTCCCCGAGTGACGTGCCGGGCGGGCGGCCCGCCGCGGCCGGGCCCGGCCACGGCGAATGTTCCGCCGGGTTGATCCGCCGGCCGTGCGCGCCCGTGCAAAGGGCATGGGCATCCTTCTTCGTGTACTCGTGGCCGCCGGACTCGCGGCCGACGCCGTCGTGCACTGGCGCTTCGCGCCCGACATGGCCCCCGGGCCGAACACCCCGAGCGACGTCATCCCGGGAGACGACCTGTTCTACGGCCAGGCGATCGCGGCGGCCGTCGCGGCCCTGCTCGTGCTCGCCTGGGCCCGCAGGTGGACGTACGCGATCGCGTTCGCCGTCGCGGCGAGCGCGGCCGGCGCCGTGCTGCTGTACTACTTCGTCGACTTCGGGCAGATCGGCCCGATCCCGCGGATGTACGACCCGCAGTGGTACGCCGACAAGACGATCAGCTTCGCCGGTGAGGCCGTCGCCGCGCTCGCGGCGCTGGCCGGGTTCCTCACCGCGGGCAGGAGGGAGCACGCGGACGCGTCCTCGGCCGCCGTGCGGTGACGCGGCTGTCGCTCGCCGTACCTGGTGAGACGCGTCACGAGCCGCGGAGGCGCACCGGACCAGGGTCAAGGGAACGTGTCCGGTACGCCCCGGTTCGCCAAGGCCCTTGACCCGCGAATTGAACGCTCGTTCAATATCGGTATGGGGCGCATCGCGGGCGTCACGCGCGCGGAGACGCGGGAACGGCTGCTCAGCGCCGCCGCCGACGAGTTCGCGCGGCGGGGCTACGACGGGACGCGCGTCGCCGACATCGCGCGCGCCGCCGGCGTCAGCAACGGCGCCCTGTACGCGCACTTCGACTCGAAGGCCGAGCTGCTGGTGGCCGCGCTGCGCGCGCACGGGCGGCGGCTGCTGGCCGACCTGTTCGACGCGGAGCCCGACCGCCCGGTCGTCGAGCTGCTGCTCGCCGTCGGGCGGTGGCTTCCGAAGCGCCGCGACGCCCGCGCCCACCTCGTCGTGGAGGCCCTCGTCGCGGCCCGCCGGGACGGGGAGGTCGCCGGCCCCCTGCGCGACTACGTCGGCGAGCGCGCCGACTGGCTCGCCGGCCTCATGCGCATCGCCCAGGCGGGGGAGGAGATGGACCCGGCGCTGGCGCCGAACGCGCTCGCCCACCTCTGCCTGGTGATCGGGATGGGGAGCGCGCTCATCCCGCCGGACATGCACGCCGTCGGTGACGAGGAGTGGGCCTCGCTGCTCGCGCGGATCGTGGGCGCGCTCGCGCCGCCCGTCCCCGCCGCCGTCCCACACGGGAGGAACACGATGAAGGTGCGGATCGACCCGGAGCGCTGCCAGGGCCACGGCCGGTGCTACGACCTGGCCCCCGGCCTGTTCGGCGAGGACGACGAGGGCTACGGCACGGTCCTCGGCGACGGCGCCGTCCCCGAGGGCGGGGAGCACGAGGCCCGCCTGGCGGTCGCGAACTGCCCCGAGCGGGCGATCGACGTCCTCGGGGAGGAGTGAGATGACCGCGGACGACCGCTTCGACAGGGACTTCAGGGAGCAGCGGGAGGGCCGCCCGCTCGGCACCCGCAACGAGGTCGTCACGGGCCCGGTCTCCGACTGGGCGACCGACTTCTCCCACCTGGAACCGGAGTGGGCCGCCGACCCGTACCCGATCCAGGACGACCTGCGGCGGCGCTGCCCGGTCGCGCGGACCGAGCGGTTCGGCGGCGGCTGGCTGCCGACCCGCTACGAGGACGTCGCGGCGATCGCCTACGACACCGAGCGCTTCACCTCCCGCTCGGTCGTCATGAGCAACTTCCGGCCGCCGCGCGAGGCGGCGCCGATCGGCGTCACGCCGCCGATCTCCTCCGACCCGCCGTTCCACCACGACGCGCGCCGGCTGCTGCTCCCCGCGTTCACGCGGTCCGCGGTGGCGCGGCTGGAGCCCGCGACCAGGGCGTACTGCCACGAGCTCATCGACTCCTTCGAGGGCCGCGACGTCGTGGACGCCGCCCACGAGTACGCCCAGCACATCCCGATCCGGGTCATCGCCGACATGCTCGGCTTCCCGCCCGAGGACGGGCCCCGGTTCCGGGAGTTCGTCGAGAACACCCTCGAAGGGGTCAACCTCCCTCCGGACGAGCGCATCGCGCGCATGGACAAGCTGTTCGACTACCTGCTGGAGCAGATCCGCGACCACGTCGCGAACCCCCGGGACGACCTCACCACCTACCTCGTCGAGGCCGAGCTGTACGGGCGCAGGCTCGAACCGTCCCACGTCTCGGGGACGATGGCGCTGCTGCTCATCGCGGGGATCGACACCACCTGGAGCGCGATCGGCGCCTCGCTGTGGCACCTGGCGAGGACGCCCGCGGACCGCGAGCGCCTCGCCGCCGACCCGTCGCTCGTGCCGACCGCGATGGAGGAGTTCCTGCGCGCCTTCGCGCCCGTGACGATGGCGAGGCTGGTGCGGGAGGACATGACCTGGCGCGGCGTCGAGATGAAGGCCGACGACTGGATCCTGCTGTCGTTCCCCGCCGCCAACCGGGACCCGGCCCAGTTCGACCGGGCGGACGAGATCGTCATCGACCGCGAGGTCAACCGGCACGCCGCCTTCGGCCTCGGCATCCACCGCTGCGTGGGCTCGCACCTGGCCCGGATGGAGCTGCGCACGGCCCTCGAAGTCTGGCTGGAGCGCGTCCCGTCCTTCACCCTGGCCGACCCGGCGGCGGTCACCTGGGCCGCCGGCCAGGTCCGCGGCCCCCGCACCCTCCCCGTCCGCATCACCTGAGGCGTTCGGCCAGCCGGGGGAGCAGGCGGAGCGCGTTCGCCCGGTCGACGGCGCGGTGGGCGCGGTCGTCCAGCACCGGGTCGCGGTCGAGGTCACGGGTGTTCAGCGCGACCTCGCGGGCCGAGTTCGCGGGCCAGTCGGTGCCGAACAGGACGCGGTCGGCGCCGACGGCCGCGATCAGGGACGGCGTGGCGTAGGGGGAGACCGGCAGGGCCGTGTCGTAGTGGAAGCGGCGGAGCGCCGGGCGCATCCGCGCCGGGAGCGGGCCGCCGTCCTCCCGGGCCGAGCGCTCGGCCCGTCCCGCCATGTACGGCAGGAACCCGCCGCCGTGGGACAGGATGACCGACACCCGCGGGTACCGGTCGAGGGTTCCGGCGGCGATCAGGCTGAGCGCGGTGCGGGTGGTGTCGAGCAGGTAGTCGGCGAGCCAGTCCCCGACGCCCGGAGCCTCGGCCAGGCCCCTGGGCGCGACGGGGTGGGCGAACACGACCGCGCGGCGCCGGTCGAGCTCGGCCCACAGCGGGTCGAACATCGGGTCGCCGAGGTAGTGCCCGGCGGCCGAGGTGTTGAGGAGGACCCCGTCCGCGCCGAGGTCGTCGAGGGCGTGGGCGATCTGCCGCACGGCCAGGTCGGGGTGGAGCATCGCCGCGTTGGCGAAGAAGCCGAACCTGGTGGGGTGCTCGCGCACCAGCTCGGCCAGCGACTCGTTGCACACCTGGACGCCCGAGACGGCGAGCCTCCGGTCGGTGAACGCCTCGGCGGGCACCGGCGCGGACGCCACCCCGGCGGCGATGCCGTTGGCGTTCATCGTCCGCAGGGTGCTCGGCAGCGTCCAGCGGGCCCAGGACGGTCCGCCGGTCGGCGGGAGGAGGCCCTGCTCGATCGCCCATTCCCGCATCCTGCGCGGGACGGCGTGGTGGTGGGTGTCGATCCTGCCGCGCGACCGGCCGGGGCCGGCGGCGGCCGCCTCACCTGCCGGAACGGCGGCCGCGGCCATCGCCAGGCCGGTCACCTGCAGGGCGCGGCGGCGGGTCGTCTCGGGCATGCGGGTCTCCTTCGCTCGTTCGACGGGCCACCCACCCAAACTCTCTCTAATAAGAAAGTCTCATCTGAGACTATATCAGAAGGCTCTAAACTGGAGCGATGCTCGACGACCTGCTCGAACGCATCCTGTCCGAGGACGGCGACCCGGCCGTCCGGCACGTGGGCCTCGGCATGCTGCTGGCCACCGCGCACAACCGGAGCCGGGCGAGCATGAACGACGAGCTGCGCCCCCTCGGCGTCGACGTGCGGGCGTTCTGCATGCTGCTCGCCCTGGAGATGTACGGGCCGTCCAGCCAGCGGCGCCTCATCGACCTCACCGGCATCGACAAGTCCACGATGGTGCGCGTCGTCGACGAGCTGGAGGCGGGCGGCCTGGTCCGGCGCGAGCGCGCCCCGCAGGACCGCCGGGCCCACTCCATCAGCCTGACCCCGGACGGGACGCGGACGCTGGAGCGCGGGCGGCGCGCCGCCGCCGACGTGGGCGAGCGGCTCTTCGGCCGGGTCGGCGGAGACCAGCGGGACCGCCTCGTGGAGCTGCTCCGCCGGATCGCCGAGGACGCGGGCTGAGCGAACCGCCCGGGGCGGCGCCGCGGAGGCGTGTGTCGTAAGCGGAGGCCGTGGCGCTGAGTAAGAGAGAGGTCACGCGGTAGAGAAGTCCCTAGCGCCGTACAGGAGAGAGTGAACATGATCCTTTTGCTGGGCCGGCCGGCATGAGCGGTGCGGACGAGGTCGTCGTCCACGAGACGCTGCCGTCCCGCGTCCTGATCGGGCCGGGCGCGAGCGATCTCGTCGCGGACGAGGTCGCGCGGATCGGGGCCGGAAGGGTGCTGCTGGTCGCGGCGCCGTCCGCCGCCGGGCCCGCCGACCGGATCGCCGGGGCGCTCGGGGCCGGGCTCGCCGCGCGCTTCGACCGTCCGGCCCCGCACACCCCGGTCGCCGTGACGGCGCGCGCCCTGGAGGCGGCCGCGGGCGCGGACTGCGTGGTCGCGGTCGGCGGCGGCTCCGCGATCGGCCTGGCCAAGGCGGTGTCGGCGCGGACGGGGATGCCGCAGGTCGCGGTGCCGACCACGTACGCGGGCTCGGAGATGACGCCCGTGCTGGGGGAGACCGAGGACGGCGTGAAGACCACGCGCCGCGCTCCGACGCTGGCGCCCGGGACGGTCGTCTACGACCCCCGCCTCACCCTGGGCATGCCGTCCGGGCTGACCCGGACCAGCGCGATGAACGCGCTCGCCCATGCCGTCGAGGCCCTGTGGGCGCCCGACGCCACGATGGTCACGGACGCGCTGGCGACCGAGGCCGTCGCCGGCATCCTGGGCGCGCTGCCCGACGTGCTGGACGACCCGGCGGGGCTGGAGGGGCGCGCGCGTCTCCAGTCGGCCGCGTGGCTGGCCGGGATCTGCCTGGCGCGCACCCGGATGGGGCTGCACCACCAGCTCGCGCACGTCCTCGGCGGCGCGTTCGGCCTCCCGCACGCCGAACTGCACACGATGCTGCTGGCGCACGTCATGGCGTTCAACCTGCCGTCGGCGCCCGCCGCCTCGGCCCGGCTGGCGCGGGTGGCCGGGCCGGACCCGGTCGCGGTCGTCGCCGCGCTGGCCCGGGAGCACCGGGGCCCGACCCGCCTGTCCGCCCTGGGCGTCCCCCGCGAACGGCTCCCCGAGATGGCCCGGCGCGTGGCCGCCGACCCCTATCCCAACCCGCGCATGCCGGACGCCGACGCGGTCGCGGAACTGCTCGACGCGATGTGGTGAGCGGCCGGTGGCGAATATTTCTCGCGATATTCGAATAGGGGTCGCCGTTCTCCCGCGGTCAATGAACCAGTCAATGGGATCCTCTATTCTCGGTGTATGTCCACTCCCGGTCCGGAGCCCGAATCGAAATCGGTTCGGGTGCTGATTGTCAGTGACAATCCGGTCTCCCGGATCGGGTTCGCGTCGCTGCTGGAAGCGGTGCCGCACGTGGTCGTCGCCGGGGGCGCCCCCGTGGACCGCGCCCCCGCCGCCGTCCGCGACCACGCGCCCCACGTGGTGCTGCTGGACGCCTCGCCCCCGCACCCGGGCACCGTCGGACGGCTGGCCCGGGCCGGGCCCGGCGTCCGGATCGTCGTGGCGACCGCGACGCAGGACCCGCACGTCCTCGTGCGGGTCCTCGCCGCGGGGGCGCACGGCTGCCTCACCTACGGCCACTTCGAGCCGGCGGAACTCGCGGACGTGCTGGTCGCGGCCGGGCGCGGGCAGTCGTCGCTGTCCCCGCCGGTGGTGACCGCGCTCGTGTGCTGGCTGCACGACGGGACGCGCCGCCCGCAGGTCCGGCCGGATCCCGGGCTGACGGCCCGCGAGGCCGAGATCCTGGACCTGATCGCCGCCGGGCTGACCAACCGGCAGATCGCCCGCCGCCTGGTCATCGCGGAGAAGACCGTGAAGAACCACGCGCACCAGATCTACAAACGCCTCGGCGCTGCCGGCCGCGAGCACGCCATCGCCCGCTGGCGGGAATTGCGCCCGGCGTCCGCCGGCGGCGGGACGGACGTTCCCTAAAACCGTTCAAGGGCGGCGACAAACCGATCGCCGCAGGTCCTGCGGAGTCCTAGGACCGGTCCCGGTCGAAGACGGGACCGGCCCCCGCCTTTACTTGCCTGTTGCGGTCCCGCATGCTCTGGGCGTCCGGTTCGAAAGAACTCAATCGCCTTTCTATTCGGGATGTGAACGGTGTTGAAATTCAGTCGTCGCCGTCGCGTGCTCCGGGAGGCCCGGTGAGCCTCCCGCGCCGCCCCGCTCTCAGCGTCCTCGCCGGGGCGCTGGCAGCGGCCGCCCTGACCCTCTGCCCGCAGCCCGCGGCCTCCGCCGCCGGGCCCCGCGTCGACCTGCGGGTGCTCGTCGTCACCGACGGAAGCGGCTCGGTGTCGGCCGTCGCGGACCGGTTGACGACCGAGGGCGTCCCCCACACGACCGTCGACCTGCGCGACTCCGGCCGGCCGGTGATCGACGAGGCGTTCCTGTCCGACACCGTCGACGGGGCGCCGCGCGCCAAGTACCAGGCCGTCGTGCTGCCCAACGCGGCGCCGTTCTCCGACGCCGCCGAGATGACGGTGCTCGCCGACTACGAGAAGCGGTTCGGGATCCGCCAGCTCGACTCCTACGTCTACCCGTCCGCCACGGTCGGGATGAACGCCCCCGGCTACGCGGGCACCCTGGACGGGACCACGGCCGAGGTCACCGGCGCCGGGCGCGGCGACGCGTTCCGGTACCTGCGCGGGCCCGTCCGGTTCGACGACAACGCCACCGACGTCGGCGAGAGCTACGGTTTCCTGGCGACGCCGCTGCCGGACGATCCCGCGACCGGGGCGTCCTTCCAGACGTTCCTCACCGGAACCGTCCAGGGCAGGACGGGCGCGCTCGGCGGCGTCTACACCCACGACGGGCGCAGCGAGCTGGTGCTGACCTTTAGCGCCAACAGCGACCAGTGGCAGTTCCGGACGATCGGCCACGGCATCGTCACCTGGCTGACCAAGGGCGTCCACCTCGGCTACAGCCGCAACTACTTCGGCGTCCACGTCGACGACGTGTTCCTGCCCGACGCGCGGTGGAGCACCGAGGACGACTGCACTCCGCACGAGGACTGCGAGGGCCCGACGTTCACCGAAGAGATCCGGATGAAGCCCGAGGACGTCGCGTTCGCCGACCAGTGGCAGACGCGGCGCGGGTTCGCGCTCGACCTGGCGTTCAACGGCGACGGCAGCGACGACGAGATACGCGAGAAGGGAGGCGACCCGCTCGCCGACGCCTTCGTCGCCGCCCGCGGCAGGTTCCGCTGGCTGAACCACACCTTCGGCCACACCTACCTCGGCTGCCGGCAGGACCTGCGGTTCCGGCCGTGGACGTGCCTGAAGGACCCGGAGACCGGCGAGACCCTCTACGTCGGCGCCGACGACATCGAGCAGGAGGTCACCAGGAACATCGACTGGGCGACCGCCCGCGGCATCGCGCTCGACACCCGCGAACTGGTCACCGGCGAGCACTCGGGCCTGCGCATCCTGCCGCAGCAGCCCGACGACAACCCGAACCTCGGGCCCGCGCTGGCCGCGGCCGGCGTCGAGTGGACGGCGGGCGACGCCTCACGCGAGAGCGGGCAGCGGGAGCTCGGGGGCGTGCGGACCGTCCCGCGCCATCCGCTCAGCGTCTTCTTCAACGTCGCGACGGAGGCCGAGGAGGTCGACGAGTACAACTACCTCTACACGCGCCGGGCCGACGGCGGCAGCGGGCTGTGCGAGGACCATCCCGACACGGCGACGTGCATCGCGCCGCTCGACCCCGCCACCGGGTTCACGTCCCACATCGTCCCGACCGACGCGCGGATCACGCTGTCGCACGTCCTCGACAACGACCCGCGCCCGCACTACGCGCACCAGTCGAACCTCACCGAGGGCCGCATCCTGTACACGCTGCTCGACCGGGTCCTCGCCGACTACCGCGCGGTGTTCGCCGACGACACCCCGGTGACGAACGTCCCGATGGCGGCGGCGGGCGCGGAACTGCGCCGGCAGGACGCGTGGCGCGCCGCGCTCAGGGGCGGCGGCGTCACCGCCTACCTCCAGGACGGCAAGGTCACGATCAAGGCGCCGGGCGGTCTCGACGTGCCGGTCACCATGCCGGAGGGCACCCGGGAGGGCGGCGAGCCGTTCGGCCGGGCCTACGCGGGCGAGCGCTCGGACCACCGGGCCGGGGACGTCACCCTCACCCCGCCCGGAGCCTGACGTTGGAGATCACCCTGGTGACGGAGGGAACGTATCCGCACAACTACGGTGGCGTGAGCGTCTGGTGCGACCAGCTCGTCCGGGGCATGCCGGAGCACTCGTTCCATGTCCGGGCGCTCACGACCACCGGGTCGGAGCCGGTGGTCTGGGACCTTCCCGGCCATGTGACCGCCGAGTCCGTCCCGATGTGGGGGCCGTCCGGAGGGCGGCCCCCGCCCCGCGGCGAGGCCCGCCGGTTCGAGCGGCTCCTGCGCCCCTTCCTGGACGCGGTCCTCGCGCCCTCCCGGGACGCGGAGGTGTTCCCCCACCTCCTGCGCGGGCTGTTCGAGTTCGGGCGGACGAGCGACCTCGGTGCGGCGATGCGCACCGAGGGGCCCGTGCGCTGGCTCATGGACGCCTGGACGGTCCGCGCCGACGAGTTCGACCGGATCGGCGTCCGGCCCACCGTCCACGACGCGCTCACGGCGATCGACCTGCTGGAGCACCTGCTGCGCCCGCTGACCGTCCCGCCGCCGCGCGCCGACGTCACGCACGCGGTGTCCAACGGCGTCCCCGTGCTGCCCGCCCTCGCCGCCAAATGGACCCACGGAACCCCGCTGTGCCTTACCGAACACGGCATCTACCTGCGGGAACGCTATATCGGGATGCGGCGGTCGCCGTTCGCGTGGCCGGTCAAGGCGGTGGTGCTCGGCTTCATGCGCCTGCTGTGCGCCGCGGGTTACCGCTCGGCCGACCTGCTCACCCCCGCCAACCTCTACAACCAGCGGTGGGAGGTGAGGTGCGGCGCCGACCCCGGGAACATGGAGACGGTCTACAACGGCGTGGACCCGGCGAGCTTCCCGGCCGCCGGCGCCGAACCCGCCGGCCCCGTCCTCAGCTGGGCGGGACGCGTCGACCCGATCAAGGACCTGGAGACGCTGATCCGGGCGTTCGCGCTGGTGCGGGAGGAGCTGCCGGAGGCGCGGCTGCGGATGTTCGGCGGCACCCCGTCCGGCGGGGAGCGGTACCGGGCCCGCTGCGAGGAGCTCGTCGCCGACCTCGGCATCGTCGGGCGGGCCACGTTCGAGGGGCGGGTCGACGACATCCGCGACGCCTACGCGGCGGGCACGGTGGTCGTCCTGTCGAGCATCTCCGAGGGCTTCCCCTACACGCTGATCGAGGCGATGACCTGCGGCCGCGCGACCGTGGCGACCGACGTCGGCGGGGTGCGGGAGGCGGTCGCCGACACCGGGCTGGTCGTCCCGCCGCGCGCGCCGCGCCAGATGGCGGACGCGTGCCTGCGGCTGCTCGGGGACGAGATGGCGCGGCGGCGGCTCGGCCGGGCCGCGCGGGAGCGGGCGCTGGAGCTGTTCACCGTGGACCGCGCGATCGACGCGTTCCGGGACATCTACGCGGGGCTGCGCGCTCCCGGCGGCGCGAACCGCCCGGCGGTCGAGGCGAGGCTCGCGTGAGCGCCTCGGTGGAGGACCTGCGCGAGCGCATGGCCGACCTCTGCGCGGGCGCCGTCGACGCGCTGGAGGTCACGGCCGGGCTGGAGGCGGAGGGCGTCAACGACGAGGCGGCCAAGGCCTACGGCCACCCGGACGTGTTCGCGCTCGCCGAGGATCTGTACGCCCGGACGCCGCGCCGCCCGCCGCCGCCCGAGAACGCCGAGGCGCCGTGGAGGCCCGAGCCGCTGCGCCACCTCCTGCGCGGCGTGCTGTTCGGCCTCCCCGGGCTCTGCTACGTCTCCGCTTCCCAGGTGCTGGACGGGACGGGCGCGGGCGTCCTCCTGGTGTTCTCACTGCTGCTGTCCTGGGCGTTCAGCCAGGGGACGGCCTACCTCGGGTACGTCCGGCAGGGGCTCGCGGGCCGGGCGGCGGCGTCCGGCGTCCTGCGCTACGGGCTTGCCGGCGGGACGCTGGTCGTCGTCCCGGCCACGGTGGGCGCGGGCGTCCTGACGGGAGCGGGCACGATGGCCACGGCGCTGTCCGCCGGGCTGTCGGCCTACCTGCTGTCCGCCACGGCCGTGCAGGTCAGCGGCGCCGAGGCGTGGCTCCTCCTGGCGCTGCTCCCCGGCGTCGCCGCGGCGGCGCTCCACCTCGCCGGGCACGGGCCGCCCCCCGCGGCCTGGGGCGCGTGGGCGGTGTCGCTCGCGGCCACGGCGGTGCTCGCGCTCCTCTGCACGCGCGGCGCCGGACGTCCGAAGGTGACGCGCGCGGACCTCAGGGCGGCGCTGCCGTTCGCCCTCTTCGGCGTGCTGACCGGCGGGCTGCTGACGTACACGCTGCTGTGCGCTCTGGCGGGCCGTCCCGTCCCGTCGGGGACCACGACGGTGGCGGTGCTGTCGCTCTCGCTGTCGATGGGCTGCGCCGAATGGGTCCTGTACGCCTACCGCCGGCGCGTCCACGACCTCCTGCGGTCGCACACCGGCATGGCCGGGTTCACGCGCGCCGCCCGCACCGTCCTGGCCCAGGCGCTCGTCCAGTACCTGGCGGCGCTGCTGGCGATCACCGCCGCCGCCGCGGTCATCGCCCGCCTGCCCGCCACGGCCGTCACGGCGCGGACGCTCGGCGGGTTCGCCGCGCTCGGCTGCGCGTTCTTCACGGCCCTCGTCCTGCAGGCCTGCGGCCGCATCGGCGCCGCCCTCGCCGGATACGCCTGCGCCCTGGCCGCCGAGGCCGCGGCGGTCGCGGCCCTGCCGGACGCCGCCCCCGCCACGGTCCAGCTCGCCGCCGCGTGCGGGCTGCTCGTCCTCCTCACGATCCACGCGGGCCGCGTCCTGGCCCGCGCGACCTCCCATCGATGAAGGGCAGACAACGATGCAGAACACGGTCGCCGTGACGGGAGCCGACGGGTTCATCGGCTCCCACCTGGTCGAAGCGCTCGTGGAACGCGGGCATCGCGTCCGGGCCATGGTGCAGTACAACTCGTTCGCTTCCTGGGGATGGCTCGACGACGTCGCGCCCGACGTGATGGAGCAGGTGGACGTGGTGCCGGGCGACGTCCGGGACCCGGCGTCGGTGCGCGGCCTGGTCCGGGACGCGGAGGCCGTCTACCACCTGGCCGCGCTGATCGCGATCCCGTACTCCTACCGGGCGCCCCGCTCGTACGTCGACGCCAACGTCACCGGGACCCTGAACGTCCTGGAGGCCGTGCGGGACGAGGAGACGCCGCGGCTCGTCCACACCTCCACCAGCGAGACGTACGGGACGGCGCGGCGCGTCCCCATCGACGAGTCGCACCCCCTCCAGGCGCAGTCCCCGTACGCGGCCACGAAGATCGCGGCGGACAAGCTGGTGGAGAGCTACCACGCCTCGTTCGGCCTGCCCGCGGTGACGCTGCGCCCGTTCAACACCTTCGGGCCCCGCCAGTCGGCGCGCGCGTTCATCCCCACCGTCGTCGGCCAGATCGCCGCCGGGACCGGCGCGGTCGAGGTCGGAGCGCTCGAACCCACCCGCGACTTCACGTTCGTCCGCGACACCGCCGAGGCGTTCGTCGCGCTCGGCACGGCGCCCGCCGGGGACGTCGTCGGCGGCACGTTCAACTCCGGCACCGGCGTGGAGATCTCGATGGGGCGGCTCGCCCGGACCATCGCCGGCCTGATGGGCGCCGATCCCGAGTTCCGGTGTGCCGCCGACCGCGAGCGCCCCGCGGCGTCGGAGGTCATGCGGCTCCTCTGCGACAGCGGACGGCTGCGCCGCGTCACCGGCTGGCGGCACCGGCACACCCTCGAAGAGGGCCTCAAGCAGACCGTCGAGTGGTTCCTCGACCCCGCCAACCTGGCGCGCTACCGGACGTCCACCTACACCATCTAGTACCTACACCCTCTAGTGAGGCACCATCATGCACGCCGTCATCCTCGCGGGCGGCAAGGGAGTGCGGCTGCGCCCGTACACGACGACCCTTCCGAAGCCGCTCGTCCCCATCGGCGACGAGTACTCCATCCTGGAGATCCTGCTGCACCAGCTGTCCCGGCAGGGGTTCGCCACCGTGACGCTGGCCATCGGGCACCTCGGGCACCTCATCCGGTCCTACGTCGGTGACGGGAGCCGGTGGGGGCTGCGGGTCGACTACGCCTCCGAGGAGGCGCCGCTCGGCACCATCGGCCCGCTGCTGACCATGCGGGACCGGCTCCCCGCCGAGTTCCTGGTGACCAACGGCGACGTCCTGACCGACCTCGACTTCGCCGGGCTGCTGGACGAGCACCGGGCCGCCCGGCCCCCGCTGACCGTCGCGACGTACGCGCGGAAGGTCGACATCGACTTCGGCGTCCTCACCGCCGTCGACGGGCGGGTCGTCGAGTTCGCCGAGAAGCCCACGCTCGACTACCAGGTCAGCATGGGCGTGTACGGGGTGTCCGCCGCCGCGCTCGCCGCGTACGAGCCGGGGTTCCCGCTCGGCTTCGACGAGCTCGTCCTCGACCTGCTGGCGGCCGGGCGCCATCCGCGCGCGTACCGGTTCGACGGGTACTGGCTCGACATCGGCCGGCCCGCCGACTACGACCGGGCCAACGCCGAGTTCCCCGCGCTGCGCCCGCAACTGCTGGAGGGCCGCGTCCCGGCCTCCCGGCGGTCATGAGCCGGATCCTGCTGGTCGGCGCGACGGGGTTCGTCGGCCGGCACGTCCGGGCGCGGGCGGCCGCCGCCGGATTCGACGTCGTCGCGGCCGGACGGTCACCGGGGCTCGGCGGCCTGCCGCTGGACCTGACCGCCGGCCCCGGCGACGTGGCGGCGGCCGTCCGGCGCGTCGCGCCGGACGTGGTCGTCAACTGCGCCGGGGTCACGCACGGGTCCCCCGCGGAACTCGTCCGGGGCAACGTCGTCGCCGTCGCGAACCTGCTCGCGGGGGTGGCGGCGGCGCCGGGGCCCGTCCGGCTCGTGCACCTCGGCTCGGCCGCCGAGTACGGGCACGTCGAGCAGGGCACGCCCGTCTCGGAGCTCGCGCCGCCGCGCCCGCTCGGCCCGTACGGGGTCACGAAGCTGGCCGGGACGGAGCTCGTCCGCGCCGCCGGGCTCGACGCGGTCGTCCTGCGGGTGTTCAACCCGGTCGGGCCCGGCGCGCCCGGCACCACGCTGGCCGGGCGGCTCGCCGCCGAGCTGCGCCGCGCGGCGGGCGCCGGCGAGGACGGACGGGTGGGGCCGCTCGACGCGAGCCGCGACCTCGTGGACGTGCGCGACGTCGCCGACGCGGTGGTCGCCGCCGTCCGCGCCCCCGGCGCGCTGCCCGCCGTGCTGAACGTCGGCAGCGGGCGGGCCACGCCGCTGCGGGACATGGCGGCGCTGCTGCTGCGCGTCACCGGCGCGCGGAGCCGGGTGCTGGAGTCCGCCGCGGGCTCGGACCGGTCGGCGGGCGTGGCCTGGCAGCGCGCCGACATCGGCGCCGCCGGGCGGGCGCTCGGCTGGACCCCGGCCACCGACCTGACGACGTCACTGCGCGACCTCTGGACGGACCACCTCCTAAAGGAGCGGAGCGATGCGGGGGGTGTGGGGGGTCGTCCCCCCACAGGGAACACGGATGAGCGGAGCGATCCGGGGGGTGTGGGGGGTCGTCCTCCCGCGGGGAGCACGGATGAGCGGAGCGATGCGGGGGGTGTGGGGGGTCGTCCTCCCGCGGGGAGCACGGCATGAGCGGAGTGGGGCTTGCTTCGTCGGTGGCCGTGCCGGCGTACTTCCCTCCCGGGGCCGTCGACTGGACCGAACTCGCCGACCCTCGCCTCGGCGCCGTCGTGCTCAACGTCGACAGCGGCGCGGGCACGGCACGGGACGGCGGGTTCGCGGACGTCGCGCACCGCACGTCCGCCGCCGGGGTGCGGCTCGCCGGGTACGTGGACACCGCGTACGGGCGCCGCCCGCCCGCCGAGATCGAGGAGGAGGTGCGGCGGTACCGCCGGTGGTACGGCGTCCGGGCGGTGTTCCTCGACCAGGTGCCGGCCGGGCCCGAGCACGTGCTGCGGTACCGGCGCATCGTGGCGGGCGTCCGGGCGCGGGGCGCGGAGCACGTCGTCCTCAACCACGGCGCGTACCCCGACGAGGCGTACGCGCGGCTCGCCGACCTGCTCGTCACCTTCGAGGGCCCGTGGTCGACGTACCGGCACGTCCGTGCACCCGAGTGGGCGACGCGGATGCCCGCCGAGCGGTTCTGCCATCTGGTCTACGCGGCGCCGCGGCCGGTTCTCCCACGCGCGCTCGCGCGGGCCGGACGCTGCAACGCAGGCGTCGTGTACATCACCGACCGGACGGGAGCGAACCCGTGGAACGGCCTGCCCGAGTACTTCTCCAGGGAGCTTTCCCTCGTCTACGCGGCGGACTGAGCGGGGTCGTGTCGTTCCGCTGCGATGGTCCGGCCGGTGCTTTACGCTCACACCCCATGCGTGGACCACTGGTGCGAATCACGTCCGTCCTGGTCGCCGGGACGTCCCTGCTCGCCGCTCCCGCCATGCACCCCGCGGCGCTCGCCACCGCCGAGGCAGGCACAGTCAAGGCAGGCACCGCCGCCAAGGGAGATCTGGGCAAGGACCTCGACGCCATCCTCGCCGACAGCCGCCTGGAGGGCGCCACCGTCGGCGCCGTGGTGCGCGACGCCCGCACGGGCGCCGTCCGCTACTCGCGGGGCGCGACGGCGCAGGTGATGCCCGCCTCGAACATGAAGCTCTACACGTCGGGAGCGGCGCTGTCGCTGCTGGGGCCCGGGTACCGGTTCCGCACCGGCGTGTACGCGCGGGCGGTGTCCGGATCGTCCGTCAAGGGCGACCTCTACCTCAAGGGCACCGGCGACCCGACGACGCGGGCCGCCGACTACGACCGGCTCGCCGCCCAGGTGGCGGCGCGGGGCGTCCGGCGCGTCGAGGGAGGCCTCGTCGCGGACGACTCCTGGTTCGACGCCGTCCGCACGCCCTCCCACTGGGACCCCACCGACCTGCAGTACTACTACGCCGCGCAGACGTCCGCGCTGACCGTCGCGCCGGACGACGACTTCGACGCCGGATCGGTCGAGGTGTCGGTGCGGCCGGGCGCCGCCGAGGGCGCGCCGGTCGAGGTCGGGCTGGCCCCGGCGACCCGTACCGTCAAGATCGACAACAGGGCGGTCACGGGCGCTCCCGGGTCGCCGTCCACGCTGGCGGTGAACCGGACCAACGGCAGCGACACCATCGTGGTGAGCGGCTCCCACCCCGCGGGCGGCGCGGCCTACACCACCCTGCGCACGGTCGAGAACCCCAGCCTGTACGCGGCGGACGTCTTCCGGAGCGCGCTGCGGGCGCACGGCGTCGAGGTCGAGGGCGCCACCGAGCGCGGCCGGACCCCGAAGGGCACCGCCGCGCTCGCCGCCCGCTCCTCGATGCCGCTGTCGCGGCTGATGGTGCCGTTCCTCAAGCTCAGCAACAACATGGTCGCCGAGACCCTGGTCAAGGCGATCGGCCGGGAGAAGGCGGGCGAGGGGAGCTGGACGGCGGGCCTGCCCGTGGTCGAGAGGTACGCCCGCGGCCAGGGCGTCCCCACCGCACGGCTGGACATGGCCGACGGATCGGGGCTGTCGCGCGAGAACCGCACGACCGCGCAGGACGTCAGCACCATCCTGAAGAAGGCGCAGAGCGCGCCCTGGTTCAGCACCTGGTACCGGGCGCTGCCGGTCGCCGGCGACCCGGACCGGCTCGACGGCGGCACCCTGCGGTCGCGGATGCGGAACACGCCGGCCGCGGGCAACGTGCACGCCAAGACGGGGACGCTGACCGGCGCCTCCGCGCTCTCGGGCTACGTCACCGACCCGTCCGGGCGGCGGCTCGTCTTCTCGGTCGTGCTGAACGGCTACCAGGGCGCGGCGCCCAAGGACATCGAGGACAAGGTCGCGATCCGGCTGGCCGGGGGAGACCCCGCCGCCGTCCGGACGTTCCGCACCTCCGGGAACGCCCCGCAGCTGGAGTGCTCCTGGATCGGCCGCTGGACCGCATGAACATGATCGGTGCGCCCTCCAGCTCCGCGGACACCTGGTCCACGTACCGGC
>NZ_JBEZJP010000112.1:0-20967 GCF_040653175.1 Actinomadura sp. NPDC048032 | reverse complement strand
GCCCGGTGGCGGGAGCGGTGGGGACCGATCACCCACCGGCCGATCCCGTTCGCGCCGGTCGTCGGGATCGGCGGCTGCGCCGGAGGCTCGGGCGCGCCCCGTCGAGAGGTCGCGACGAGCGTCCTCGCCGTCCTCGCCGTCGCCGTCCTCGCCGTCCTCGTCATCCTCTTCGGCGCATCCGCAGCCGCACTCCTCGCAGTCGTCGTCGCACAGGCACTCGTCCTCGTCGCAACCGCAGTCACAGTCACAGCCGCACTCGCATTCGCACTCGTACTCGTACTCGTAGCCCATCTCGTCCTCGTCGAACGGACGGATCATCGGCACGGAGACGGTGGACTGCTCGTGCTTCACCATCCAGGTGTTGCGGAAGAAGTCGAACTTGAGGTGGTAGGTGCCGGCGGATTCGGCGAACAGGATCGGCGGGACGAGGAAGTGCGCCACGCCGACCTCGGCCGCGGAGGCGATGAAGTCCTTGGCGTCCGGGAATCGGGGGCCGCCCTGGCAGGCGGCGAAGTTCACCGGCGCCGGCGCTTCCTTGCCGAGAACGTGGATGCGGTTGCCCTCGACGACGAACATGTCCGGGTCGAGATGGACGTCCTCGCCGAGCATCAGGACGGGCGCGGGCATGACGTCGGCCTTCGCGGAGTCCTGTGCGCGCGTGTAGTGCTTGATGATCTCCGCATTGCGCGCGCTCTCGAAATAGGGGCCGATCACGCTGCCGCTGCAGATCAGGCAAGCGCAGTCGGGCAGGTCCTCGCTGCAGGGCGCCTCCGGATCCGGGAACAGCATGGACTTGTCGAACGGCACGACCGCCGGACCACCGCGCCTGTCCCTGAGGAAGGCCGGGATCCAGTCCGTGCCGTCGGCCTCGATCACCTCCGCGTCGCACAGGGTGCGGAAGGCTCTTTCGCCGAGCTTGCAGTTGAAGTAGTCGAGCAGCGTGATGGCGGCGCACTCGGCGAGCGTCGTCTCGTCGCTCTTCGCGAACCAGAAGTCATAGCCGTTCGCGACGAAGTGCACACCGCGGAACCGCTTGTGGACGAAGGGCTCGCGGCCGGCGCCGGTGGTCAGGCCGTTCCAGTGCGCGGCGGCGACCTGGTTGTAGTAGGCGTCGGCGTGGCGGGCGAGTTCCGGTGCGAAGACGCTCTCGCCGGTCAGGTAGCAGGCCTTGCTGAACAGCGCGCCGATCTCGGGATCGTGCGCGACGTCCGGATCGGTGAAGACGAGCTCGGTGCGCAGGAAGACCTTGCGGCCGTCGCGGTAGGGCGCGCCCTCGTGCTCGTACCGCTGGTCGAAGATCACGCAGGTGAAGGGCTCGATCGTCCCGATCGCGGCGCCGCCTTCGAGGGCGAGGGCGGGATCGGCCGAACCGCCGGTGAGGTACAGCAGGACCGTGTAGCGGGAGACGTGCCGGCGCGAGGCGTCGTAGTAGGGGGTGTCCAGGTGGCGGTGGAAGCCGGCGTCGCCCGGCTCGAAACGGTTGCAGCGGAACACCGGGTTCACGTGCGAGAAGCCGTCGAGGGCCGACCGCGGCATCGCCCTGGTCACCGCGCCGGTGAGGGCCTCGGCCAGCAGCGCCGAGTGGAAGATGAACCGGTCGCCGCCCCGCGAGCCCGCGTTGAGCGGCGGCACGTACAGGTCCAGTGAGTCGAGCTGCTCCAGGCAGGCCCGGGCGGCGCCGGGGAGCCGCAGCGAGAACGCCTGAACGCCCTCGGCGACCTCGTCGCGCTCGGCCAGTTCGAACTCCAGCGGGACATCCGCGAACCGGTGGTCGAGCGGGAGGATGTTCTCGAAGGTGCGGAACGAGAACTCGCGGGGATCGGCGAAGACCGCGGCGAGGTACGGCGCGTTCTCGCTCGGCCGGGCGAACAGATCCCGCACACCGGCGTCGATGCGTTCGGCGTCGACGAAGCGCACCGCCTTGAACCTCGCCGTCGGATGCCAGCCGACCGCCAGCCCGTCGATCGTCGTCACGGGCTCGGTGTCGGTCGCGTCGACCAGGGCGCGGTAGCGGTCGGCCTCTTCGGCGGGGGCCCGGCCGTTCGACAGGGCGAAGAAGCCGTCGCGGAGCTCGATGCTCACACGTTCCTCCAGTAGCTGCGCAGTCCGGGCGGGAGGTGGGGGGCGTCAGCGAGCATCTTCGCGCCGGCCTCTCCGACGTCGTCGCGGTACAGCAGCAACCGCTTCAGCGAGCCGATGAAGGGCGCGGCGAGCAGGGCCCGCACCCCCTCCGCGCCGATCTCGTTGTATCGCAGGTCGAGCTCGGCCAGTCCGGCGAGAGGATGCAGCGCGCGCAGCCCCTCGGCGGAGAGGAGGTTCCGCTGGAGGTGCAGGCGGCGGACGCCGGCGAAGCCCTGGGACGCCGCGAGGGCGGCCAGGCCGGCGTCCCCGACGCGGCAGTACCGCAGGTCGAGGATCTCGGTTCGCCCGCTCCCCGCCGGGGGGCCGAAGCCGCCCGCGCCGGACGCCTCGAAGCGGAAGTACGTCGAGACGGCGAGGGCCTCGGCACCGGGTGCGCCGATGCGCAGGTACGACAGATCGAGTTCGACGAGCCGGCCGAGGTCGAGCGTCGCGAGGGCGCCGGTGTCGATGGACGGCGCCGGCACCGGCAGCGCGGCTTCGGACGGATCCCCCCATTCGTAGTCGTCCCGCTCCTGGGTTTCGGAGGGCGCGATTCGCAGCGCGGTCACGAAGGGGGCCTGCATGACCTGCTCGATCGTCACGGGCGCGCTGTCGGACCATTCGACGGCGACCTTCGTGGCGAACCCGTACCGGCGTTCCAGGACGGTCGCGCCCTCCGGCAGCGCCGCGTCCCAGCTCCGCTGGTGCTCGTCCACGACGGCGGCGATCTCACGGTCCAGAGCTTCGCGATCGGCCGGGCGGGTGCGGTCGCGGCGCTGCTGGAGCTCGATGAGCGTCCCCCGGGCGTCGCCCCGCTCCCGCAGCCGGTCGCCGTAGAGGCGCCAGGAGGCGAGGTCGCCGGGGTCGTCCCGGAGCGTCCGCTCAAGATCGGCAGCCTTCATTGGACGGACGCTAACAGCGGGGAGCGACAGACTTCTCACGGTTCGGGCGCGACGGGGCCGTTTTGTGATCTTGATGGGCGATGTCGCGGGGCGGGAGTCCGCGGGTCTTTAATGGCGCGCATGCGCGACGACGATGTGCTGACCTGCCTGCGCGTCCTGGCGGAACTGGCGGACGCGCCGGACGGCGACCCCGACGCGGCGCGGGTGCGGGCGGCGGCGGGCGCGTTCGTGCGGCGGACCCGGGAGCGCGAGCGGGCGGAGGCCCGGCGGCGGCGCGCGGCGGCCGACGCGCGCATGCTCGCGGCGACCGCCACCGGCGCGGCGGGACGCGTCGAGGGCGCGCCCGCCGAACCGCCGCGCGAGGCGGTCCCGTCCGGGACGGTGACGGGCGGGCTGCGCGCCTGCTACGTCTGCAAGGCGCACTTCCGGGAGGCGGACGCGTTCTACCACCGCCTCTGCCCGCCGTGCGCGCGGGAGCACCGGCGGCACCGGAACGCGCGGGCCGACCTGGCGGGACGCCGCGCCATCGTCACGGGCGGGCGGGTCAAGGCCGGGTTCGAGCTCGTGCTGAAGCTGCTGCGGGACGGCGCCGCCGTGACCGCCCTGACCCGGTTCCCCGCCGACGCGCGCCGCCGCTTCGCCGAGGTCGCCGACCGGGACGACTGGTGCGACCGCCTCACGGTCGTCGGCATGGACCTGCGGGACCTCCCGTCCCTCGTGCGGTGGTGCGACGCGCTCGTCGAGACCGGCGAGCCGCTCGACATCCTCGTGAACCTCGCGGCGCAGACGCTGCGGCATCCGCCGGAGTCGTACGCCGAACTGCTGGCGGGCGAGGAGCTCGCGGCGCTGCCCGCGCCCGCCGCGCTTCCCGTCCCGCTGGCGGCTGGAGCGGTCGACGTCGCGGGCCTGCTCCCCGACCCGTCCCCGGTCAACTCCTGGACCCGGCTGGTGCACGAGGTCGACCCGGTCGAGCTGCTGGAGGTGCAGCTCATCAACGTCACAGCGCCGTTCGTCCTGCTGGGGCGGCTGCGTCCCCTCCTGGAGCTCTCGCGGCATCCGCGGCGGTACGTGGTGAACGTCTCGGCCGTCGAGGGGCAGTTCGACCGCGTGTACAAGGGCGCCGAGCATCCGCACACCAACATGGCGAAGGCCGCGCTGAACATGCTGACGCGCACGACCGCGTCCGAGCTGGCCGAGCACGGCGTGCACGTCACCAGCGTCGACCCGGGCTGGTTCACCGACCAGCAGCCCGAGCCCGCGCGGGCGCGCCGGACCGCCGCCGGGTTCCGCCCACCGCTGGACGTCGTCGACGCCGCCGCCCGCATCTACCACCCGATCGTGCGCGGCGAGCGCGACGGCGACCCGCCGAGCGGCTGCCTGCTGAAGGACTACCGGGTCGTCAACTGGTGACGGCCGGGCCGGAGACGGCGCCGGCGGTCGCGAGCAGCTCGGGCAGCGTGCCGACGAACCCGTCCTCCAGCAGCTTCAGCGCCACCATCCACGCTTCGGGACGGCCGCCGAGATGCCGGTCGACGTGCTCGGCGAGGCGGCGCAGCACCCGCGGATCGGGCACGCCCTCGACCTCGCCGAGGAGCGGCTCGACCTCCACCGCCGCGAGGACGGCGTCGACGTCCACCGCCGCGAGCACCGCGTCGGCGGTGACGTCCCGGCCCGTCGTGAACAGCCGGCCCGCGGCCTCGCCGTAGGCGAGCACGGGGTCCCAGTGGCGGCGCACGCCGGGTTCGCGGAGGCGGCGCGTCCGCCCGTGGCCGGTCTCGTCGACGAACGCCGGCGCCAGGGTGACGTCCCCGTCCAGCCCGATCAGCGCCCTGACCTGCGCGGTGCCGCGCATCCCCGGAATCCACAGCGTCTCGGCGACCGCCCGCAGCGCGGCCTCCGGAAGGGTCGCGGCGACGAACTCGGCGGTCAGCGTCCCGGCGGCGAAGCCGTTCCCGGCGACCTTGACGATGACGTCCGCGCCCGCCCCGGCCCCGGCGAGGTCGGCGAGCACCTCGGGCGCGGGGTCGGGCAGGAGGGCGGCCAGGTCCGGATGGTCGGCGACGACGATCCGGACCAGGTCGAGCGGGGCATCGGTGCGCCTCGCCACGAACCGGGCCGCGCGCAGGGGGAACGGCCCCTCCGCCGCCCTGCGGCGCGGCTCGTCGGCCAGCACCGCGTCCCAGCCCACGCGCGGGACGCAGGGATGGCGGCGGTTCACCACCGTCCGGACGAGCGGCGCGCCGCGCCACGGCTCGCAGCCGTCCACGTCGGCGATCTCGGCGACGGAGCGGAGGAACTCGGGCCGGCGCACCCGCTCCGAGAGCTCCCGCAACCGCCGCTCCCCCTCCGCGCTCGCCAGCGCCGCCTGCGCGTACGCCAGCACGCTGGGCTCGGAGTCCTCCGGTCCCCAGCGGAACGCGGGCAGCCGGCCGTCCTCGACGAGCTGCCGGACCTCGTGCCGCCGGCCCGCGTCGAGCAGCGTCCGGCAGGCCAGGACGGCGCCGTGCGGATCGGCGCCCGCGCCGAGGTAGAGCAGCGCGTCCCCGGCCAGGTCCGGGTCGGCCGCGCACAGCAGCGCGTGGTCGAGGGGCTCCTGCCCCCGCGTGGACAGCAGGGTCCGCCGCACCTCGGCGGGCAGCGGCAGCGGCGTCACGCCGTCACGCCGGGAGGTCTGGTGGGCGAGCTGGCGGCGCAGGTTCCGCGGGATGCGCCCGAGCGCGCTCTCGGCGGTCAGCAGCGTCGCGTTGACCTCGGGGTCGTCCAGGTCGAGCAGCCGTCCCAGCAGCTCGGGCGGGTCGCCCGCGAGCACCGCGTGCTGGACGAGCAGGTCCAGGTCGCTGGGCCGGCCGCGGCGCAGCAGCGCCTCGATGACGACCCGGTTCGGCCTCCCGTAGCTCTGCATCGCGACCTCGACGCGGCTCTTGGGGAGATGGCCGAGCAGCGCGTCCATCTCGCCGGGCGTCGCGAACCGGAGCAGGCCGGCCGTGCAGCGGGCGATGTTCCGGGCGCGGGTCCTGGGGTGGGGGGCCATGAGCCGTCACCGTAGCCGAAAGATCACCCCTGGCGGACCCGATGGCACGCCATCCCGCGCCGTTCCGGCCACTCGTCGCCCCCGGAGGTGATCAGCCAGATCCACTTCCCGGGGTCCGCCGGGAGGATCGGGTCGGCGTACCCGTCGGTCACCACGATGACGGCGTCGGCGGGCTCGTCCCGTCCCTCCGCGTGCCGCCGGACGGCGTCGAAGTCCGTCCCGCCCCCGCCGCGGAGCGGCTCGCCGGGCCGGAACGGCTTCACCGAGGCGTCGAAGGCGACCCACTCGGCCTCGGCCCCGTCGATCCGGCCGACCAGCTCGCCCAGCCAATCCACCAGGCCGTCCGGCATCGACCCGGACGTGTCCAGCGCGATGACCAGCGACTTCACCCGCTGCGGCCCGCGCCGCGCCAGCATCGGCTCGTGCCCGAGCGCCGCCAGCACCGCGCCGCGCTTCTTCGGGTAGACGAGCCGCTCCCCCTCCTCCAGCTTCGAGGCGAGCACGTCCATGAGCCACCGCTGCCACCACTCCACCCGCCGCGTGGCCGAGGTGACGCCCCGGAGCGCGTGCGCCCCGAGGTCGCCCCAGATCTTGTCGACGCCCTCCGAGGCCCCCTCGGTGCGCCGCAGGAGGTCGAGCAGCTCGTCGCGCGCCACCCGGTCGCCCCGCCGCGCCGCGAGGAGCACACTCCGCAGCACGTCGTCCCCGACCCGTCCGGCGGTCTCCTGGTCGAGCGCGTCGACGAGCACGTGGATGCAGACGGCCCGCCCGACGCCCGGCGGGTTCCGCATCCGCCCGAGCTCCCGGTAGACGCTCATGTCGGTCTCGACCCACTCCTCGAACGGGAGCGGCTCGACGCCCTGCCCCCGCAGGTCCTCGGCGTAGGACCCGTACACGCCGCGCGGCGAGACGCCCACGGGCTCGCCGCCGATCTCGGGCAGCCCGCCGCCGAGCCGGACCATCGCGACATGGTTGATCGTGACCTCGCACGCCAGCGTGAACACCGGGTCGCTCCGCAGGTCGGCGTCCGCGAAGAGGTGCCGCTGGACGAGGTGCCGGGCCTCGTGGAACAGGACGAACCGCACGCCCTCGCTCCCGATCCCCACGAAGAACTCCGGGTTGTAGAGGAGGAGGCAGGAGCCGTCCCCGGAGGCGACCACGGCCGCCGTGTCCACCGCCGTGGTCGGCACCTGGTGGTGGCACTTGCTGAAGAGCCACGACGCGACGGCGCTGTGCGTCATCCCCAGTTCGAGCAGCGCCCGCTCCTTCAGCCGCCGCGCCGCTTCGACGACCTCCGCGTCGGCGGGCCGCCACCGCTCCAGCGCCCGCCGGTCGGCCAGCTCGACGACCGGCGCACGCGGCCGCCCGACCTCTCCGTACCCCACGCCCCCACCTTCCCGGCAACCCGCGCCCGGTTCCACCGGTTTACGGACTACCGAGGCTCAGACGGGCAGCCCCGCCGCGTGGCGCATGGCCGCCCGCGCGCGGGCGGCGGCCGCGGGGTCGTCCAGCAGCTGGATCTCCTGGTTGGCCGCCATCGACAAGCCGGTCAGCGTCGTGGCGACCTCCTGCGCGGGACGGTGCGGGCCCGGCAGCGCGGCCTGGGCGGCGGCGACCTCGGCCGCCAGCGCCCGGCGGTGGCCCGCGACGATCTCGCGCAGCCGGTCGCGCAGCGGCCCCGGCCGCCCGTCCAGCTCGGACGTGGCGGCCGTGATGAAGCAGCCCCCGGGGAACGGGCAGTCGGCCAGGTAGCCGACCCACCCGTCGATGAACCGTCCGAGACGCTCCGGACCGGGCGGCAGGCCCTCCAGGGGGCCGGTCACCGCCGCGCGGAAGACCTCGCAGGCCTGGTCCAGCGCGGCCATGAGGAGCCGCTCGCGCGACCCGAACGGGCCGACCACGCCCGCCTTGCTCATGCCGAGCCGCTGCGCCAGCGAACCGACCGTCAGACCTTCCAGGCCCACCCGCGAGGCGTCCCGCACGGCGGCGCCCACGATCCGCTCGCGCGTCCGGGCCGCTTCGGCCGCCGAGTGACGAGGAGACATGCCGCCAGGATAGCGAACGGGCGTACGCTATGGTTTTGGCGGACGATCGTTCGCCAACGATGGGACGCCGCATGACCGACCTGCTCAGCCTCGACGCCACGGCCGTGGCCCTCACGGGCCACGACGTGGCGCTGATCCCCGACGCCGCGATGGAGGCCCCGACCCCCTGCGAGGGATGGACGGTCACCGACCTGGTCCGCCACATGAACGAGCGCCACGAGGCCATCGCACGGACCGCGCTGCCGCCCCTCGAACCGGCCGGCGACCCGCGCGACGACTTCGCCCTGGTCGCCGCCCGCTGCCTCGCCGTGCTCGAACGGGCGGGCGAGACCGTCACCATGCCGCGACTGGGTCCCCTGTCCACCGAATGGGTGCTCGGCATCCACGCCGTCGACATGCTGGTCCACCGCTGGGACCTGGCACGCGCGCTCCGCACCACGGCCGCCGTCCCGTCCCGGATCGCCGAGGCCGCGCTGCCTCTCGCCCGCGCCAACACCGCGCCCGGCAGCCCCCTCAACGGGCCCGGCGGCGCCTACCGCCCGCCGCTCGCCGAGGACCCGTCCCGCCCCGCGATCGACAACATCGCCGCCCTCCTGGGCCGCGACCCGCACTGGTCTCCCCCGGTGTGAGGGGTCAGGCGTCGCCGAGCAGGAGGGCGCCGGCGCGTTCGACGACCTCGTTCCGGGTGCGGGCGCCGTGGTCGGCGGCCAGGAAGTGGCTGCCGACCAGGAGGCAGAACGCGAGCATGCTGCGGGCCTCGACCTCGTCGGGGTCCGAGCAGAAGGTGCCGAACAGCTCGCGCAGGTAGTCCATGCGCTGGTTGTCGACGCGGCGGACGCGCTCGGCGACGTCCGGGTCGCGGCGGGCCCAGTCGCGCATGGCGAGGTCGATGTGCAGCAGGTCGCCCGCCCGGGTGAGCATGCCCGCCCGCCGGATCTTCGCGCGGGCGTCGCCGCCCTCGCGGTCGACCCGGTCGCGCAGGTCGTCGACGGACCGCGCCTCCCAGTGGTCGAGCATGGCGGCCAGCAGCGCCCTGCGGTCGGGGAAGTGGCCGTAGAAGCCGCCCTTGGTGACGCCGAGCGCCTGGGCGAGGGCCTCGACCCGGACCGCGTCGGGCCCGCCGGCGGCGAGGGCCTTCAGGCCCTGCTCGATCCAGCTCTCGCGTGGGGTGCGCATGACGGCGGGCATGGCCCATTATCGCCTCCCCCTCCCGGGGACGATTCATACGGTGGCGTATATTTGAGTGCGGCGGGCGCGACGGCGCGTCCGCCGACCGAGGAGGTGGCCTGGCGATGAAGCTCCCGGCGAGCGCGCACACCGACCGTCCCTGGCGGATCCACGAGATCGCGCCCGACTTCCGGCTCGAGGACGTGTGGGCCCTGCCCGCCGCCGGCGGCCCGGACGACTTCCCGAAGCTCCTGGAGCAGATGACCTCCGGCGAGAACCACCTGCCCGGCGTCGCCGGGGTGCTCTTCGCCGTCCGCTGGCGGCTCGGGCGGCTGCTCGGCTGGGACGGGGAGGACTCCGGGCTCGACGGGCGGGTGCGGTCGCTCCGCGAGCGGCTGCCCGACGATCTGCGCGGCCGCCCGGCGGGTCCCGCCCCCCGCTCGCTGCCATTCCGGCCGCTCTACCTGACCGGGGACGAGTGGGCGGCCGAGATGGCCAACCGGACGGTGCACGGCGTGATGCACCTCAGCTGGGTCCCGGACGGCTCCGGCGGCCACCGCGCCCAGATGGCCGTCCTGGTGAAGCCGAACGGCCTGCTCGGGAAGGCCTACATGGCCGCGATCCTGCCGTTCCGGTACACCCTCGTGTACCCGGCGCTGATGCGGACCATCGGGCGCGCGTGGAAGGCCCGCGAGACGGCGCCGGCCTGACGCCGGGCATGGTGCGGCCCCGTCCCCGCGGGGGCAGAAGGGGACGGGGCCGCGGGCCGCGCGGGGGAAGGCGACGCCCGCCCGCGCGGCGGCTCACAGTGGTCGGTCAGTGCTCGGGTCGGTCAGTGCTCGCCCGCCGGCTCGGCGCCCGCGCCCGTGAGGGAGCGGACCTCGATCTCGGCGTACTTGGCCGCGTTGAACTCCTTGCTGAGCAGCGTCCCGATCCAGCCGCACAGGAAGCCGAACGGGATGGAGATGATCCCGGGGTTCTCCAGCGGAAACCAGCTGAAGTCGGAGTCGGTGAACAGGGCCTTCTCCGAGCCCGACACGACCGGCGAGAACGCCACCAGGAAGATGGCCGAGCCGAGGCCGCCGTAGATGGCGGAGACGGCGCCGGTGGTGTTGAACCGCTTCCAGAACAGGCTGTACAGGATCGCGGGCAGGTTCCCCGACGCCGCGACCGCGAAGGCGAGGGCGACCAGGAACGCCACGTTGAGGCGCTGGGCGTAGATGCCGAGGACGATCGCCACGGCGCCGATCACGAACGCGGAGATGCGGGCGACGCGGACCTCGTCCCGCTCCGACGCCTTGCCCTTCTTGAACACGTGGGCGTACAGGTCGTGGGAGAACGACGAGGACGAGGCGAGCGTGAGGCCCGCCACGACCGCGAGGATCGTCGCGAACGCGACCGCCGCGATGACCGCGAGCAGGATCGTCCCGCCCGCGTCCCCGAAGACGATCTCGCCGATGCGCTGGGCGAGCTGCGGGGCGGCGGTGTTGCCGGCCGGGTTGGCCTTGGCGATCTCCTTGGACCCGACGAGCGCGGCGGCGCCGAAGCCGAGGACCAGGGTGAGCAGGTAGAACACGCCGATGATGCCGATGCCCCACAGCACCGACTTGCGGGCGTCGCGGGCGGTCGGGACGGTGTAGAAGCGGATCAGGATGTGCGGGAGCCCGGCGGTGCCGAGGACGAGCGCGAGACCGAGGCTGATCAGGTCGAGCTTGCCTTCCAGGCCCTGCTTCTCGGTCGCGTAGCGCAGCCCCGGCTCCAGGAACTCGCCGCCCTTGCCGCTCTGGTCGGCGGCGTCGTTCAGCAGGCTGGACAGGTTGAACCCGAACTTGCCCAGCACCAGCAGCGTGATGAGGGTGGCGCCCGTCATCAGCAGCACGGCCTTGACGATCTGGACCCAGGTGGTGCCCTTCATCCCGCCGAACACCACGTACACGATCATCAGCACGCCGACGAGCGCGATCGTCGCGCCCTTGGCGAAGTCGCTGGTGAAGCCGAACAGCAGCGACACCAGCGCGCCCGCGCCGACCATCTGCGCCAGCAGGTAGAAGATCGACACGACGATGGTGGAGACGCCCGCGGCGGTGCGGACCGGGCGGGGGCTCATCCGGAACGCCAGCACGTCCGCCATCGTGAACCGGCCGGAGTTGCGCAGCAGCTCGGCGACGAGCAGCAGCGCCACCAGCCACGCGACGAGGAACCCGATCGAGTACAGGAACCCGTCGTAGCCGTACAGGGCGATCAGCCCGGCGATGCCGAGGAACGACGCGGCGGACATGTAGTCGCCGCCGATCGCCATGCCGTTCTGCAGGCCGGAGAACGACCGCCCGCCGGCGTAGAAGTCGGTGGCGTTGCGGGTGTTGCGGCTCGCCCACACGGTGATCGCCAGGGTGGCCGCCACGAAGACCAGGAACAGGATGATCGACAGGGTCTCGTTGCTCACTTGGCCTCCTCCGCGGCCGGGGAGGACTCGGCCTCGATCTGGGCGCGGATCCCGTCGGCGACGGGGTCGAGGCGGCGCTCGGCGTGCCGCGCGTAGAGGTAGGCGATGAGGAAGGTGGAGACGAACTGCAGCAGCCCGAACACCAGGGCGACGTTGACGGCCCCGAACAGCTCGGTGCCCATGAAGTCGCGCGCCCACCCCGACAGGACGACGTACAGCAGGTACCAGCTGAGGAACGCCGCGGTCATCGGGAACACGAATCGGCGGAATCTTCGCCGGAGCTCCTGGAACTCCGTGCTGCCCTGGAACCGTTCATAGACGGTGCCGGGGGCGCTCTTGTCGACGGACACGCCCACCCCTCCTCGGTTGTGACGCCGGTCACGCGCAACCGTAAAGATCCTGCTGGTGGCGGACGAGGGGTCGGGGGCAGGGCTGCGACCAGCCGCCGTTCACCGTCGGCCAAAGGCCGCCTCCGTCGCCGAACGGTCGCTCTCGCGCGACGAACGGTCACACCCGCTTGGGCCGCCACGTGCCCCGGTCGACGTCGAGGGACTCCGGGGTGTGCAGCCGCACCATCATCCGCGCGACGCCGCGCGGGACCCGGCCGGGCGTGCACAGCGACACCAGGATCATGACGGTGAACGCGATCGGGACCGTCCAGGCCGCGGGCTGGGCGAGCAGCGCGCCGAGCAGCCCGGCCGGCGGCCCGGCGGCGATCGTCACCACCACCGCGGTGCCCGCGAGCGCGCCGCCGAGGACGAGCCCGGCGAGGGCGCCCGGCACGGTGAGCCGCCGCCACCAGACGCCGAGGACGAGCAGCGGGCAGAACGTGGACGCGGCGACGGCGAACGCCAGCCCGACGACGTCCGCGACGGCGAGGGACCGGGCCGCGATCGCCAGCCCCAGCGGGACGGCGAGCGCGAGCAGCGTCCCGGCGCGGAACGAGCGGACGCCGCCGCGCAGGATGTCCTGCGCGAGCACCCCGGCCACCGACACGGTGATGCCGGACGACGTCGACAGGAACGCCGCCACCGCCCCGCCCGTCACCAGCGCCCCCAGCAGGTCGCCGCCGAGGCCGCCGACGAGCCGTCCGGGCAGGGTGAGGACGACGGCGTCGGCGCGCCCGGTCATCAGCAGCTCGGGGGTGTAGAGGCGTCCGAGGACCCCGTACAGGGCGGGCAGCAGGTAGAACGCGCCGAGAAGCGTCAGCACCACGACGGTGGTGCGGCGGGCGGTGCGGCCGTCCGGGTTGGTGTAGAAGCGGACGAGGACGTGCGGGAGCCCCATCGTCCCGAGGAACGTGGCGATGATCAGCGAGTAGGTGGCGTAGAGGGAGTGGTCGCGCCCGTCCAGCGGCAGCGCCCACTCCCGGCCGGTGGTCGCGGGGCGCCCGCTGACGTGCGGGACGTCGGCTCCCGCCGGGAACGTGACGGACGTGTCCTTGTCGAAGCGGTGCGGCCCGGGCCCCAGCGCGAGCGGGAAGCCGGAGTAGGCGCGGCCGTCCACCCGCCCGTCCACGGTCACCTGGACGGGCGCCGTGACCTCCACGGTGACCGCCATGCCGACCGCGACGGTCGTGCGGTCGCCGAACCGCGGCGGAACGTCCGACGACAGGCCGGGCGCGCCGTCGAACCGCCACGCCATCAGCAGGAACACCAGCGGCACGGCGAGCGCGGTCAGCTTCAGCCAGTACTGGAACGCCTGCACCATCGTGACGCTGCGCATCCCGCCGGCCAGGACGTTCGCCGCCACGACGACCGCGACGAGCACGCCGCCCGTCCACACCGGCGCGCCCGTCACCGTGCGCAGCACCAGCCCGGCGCTCTGGAACTGCGGCAGCAGGTACAGCCAGCTGATCAGCACCACGAGCACGCTCGCGGCGCGGCGCACCGCCATGGACTCCAGGCGCGCCTCGGCGAAGTCCGGCAGCGTGTAGGCGCCGGAGCGGCGCAGCGGCGCCGACACCAGGACGAGCAGCACCAGGTACCCGCCCGTCCAGCCGACGGGCAGCCACAGCATGTCGGCGCCGTAGGCGAGGATCAGACCGGCGATGCCGAGGAACGACGCCGCCGACAGGTACTCCCCGCCGATCGCGGACGCGTTGCGCAGCGGCGTCACCGTCCGCGACGCGACGTAGAAGTCGGACGTGGTGCGGGAGATCCGCACCCCGAGCACGCCGACGAGCATGGTCGCGACGACGACCAGCAGCACGCCCGCCAACCCGTACGCGGCGCTCACGGCCGGTCGGCCCGGTCGACGAGGTCGGCGAAGTCGTCCTCGTTGCGCTCGGCCTGCCGGACGTACCACCAGCCGCAGGCGACGAACCACGGGTAGATCAGCCCGCCGAGCAGCACCCACGGCAGCGGCAGCCCGAGCACCTCCTGCTCGCGCACCGCGGGGACGAGCACGAACAGCAGCGGAAGGCCGAGCACCACCACCGCGAGGACCAGGCAGAGCCGGGCCGCGAGCCGCCACTGGGCGCGCACCAACGACCGCATGTAGGCCTCGCCGAGCCCGGTCTGCTCGTCGATCTCCCGCGTCACCGGGTACCGGGGCCGCCGGACGGCCCGGCAGAGGCCCGGTGACCAGCGTCCGCCCGGGCGCGGCGTCCCGCGCGTCCGGCCCGCTCAGGGCGACCGCCTCGCCCGGCGGACGAGCAGGTCCCGCAGCTCGCGCACATGCCGCCGCGCGACGGGCAGCTCGGCGCCGCCCACGACCACCGTGCAGCGCCCCGAGTCGAGCCGCAGCTCCGTGATGGCCGCCAGCGCCACGAGATGGCTGCGGTGCACCCGGACGAACCCGGCGCCGCTCCACCGCTCGCTCAGCGCGGCGAGCGGGATCCGCACCAGATGGCTGCCGCCGGAGGTGTGGAGCCGCGCGTAGTCGCCCTGCGCCTCGACGTACAGCACCTCCCCCGGCGTGACGAACCGGGTCACCCCGCCCAGCTCGACCGGCATGGCCTCCGGCTCCGGCGGCCCCGGCGCGGCCTCGTCCTCCCCGACGGCCTCCGTGACCCGCCGGATCGCCACGGCCAGCCGCTCCGGCCGCACCGGCTTGAGGATGTAGTCGGTCGCCTTGATCTCGAACGCGTCGACGGCGTGCTCCTCGTAGGCCGTGACGTAGACGATCTGCGGAGCCCGGGCGAACTGGGCGAGGACGCGGCCGAGCACGGTGCCGTCCAGGCCGGGCATCCGGATGTCGAGGAAGACCGCGGCGACGGGACGCCCCTCGGCGAGGGCCCGGTCGAGCTTGCGGAGCGCGGCGGCCCCGTCCCGGGCGGTGTCGATCTCGCCGATGCGCGGGTCGGCGCGCAGCAGGTGGACGAGGTCGTCGAGCGCGGGCGCCTCGTCGTCCACCGCCAGGACACGCAGGGTCACCGCACCGTCCCTTCCCACGCCGTCCGCCACATTCCAGTCAAGGAGCGACCGGGCGTCAAGAGGCCGTGACCCCGGGCCGGTACTTCGGCACCCGCACCGTGACCTTCGTCCCGGCGCCCGGCCCGGTCTCCACCGCGAGGCCGTACTCGTCCCCGTACACCTGCCGCAGCCGCGCGTCGACGTTGGCGAGCCCTATCCCCGCGGCGTCGTCGGCGGACGGCTCGGGCCGCTCCCCCGACAGCAGGCGGCGGACGTCCTCGGGATCCATCCCGATCCCGTCGTCCTCCACACTGATCACGCAGTCGGACCCGGCGTCCTCCGCGATGATCGTGATCAGCCCGGGCTCGGACCGGTCCTGGAGCCCGTGCCGGACGGCGTTCTCCACGAGCGGCTGCAGGCAGAGGAACGGCACGGCCACCGGCAGCACCTCGGGCGCGATCCGCAGCGTCACCCGCAGCTCCTCGCCGAACCGGGCCCGCTGGAGCAGCAGGTACCGGTCGATCGACCGCAGCTCCTCCGCCAGCGTCGTGAAGTCGCCGTGCCGCCGGAACGAGTACCGCGTGAACCCGGCGAACTCCAGCAGCAGCTCCCGCGCCCGCTCCGGATCGGACCGGACGAACGAGGCGATCGTCGTCAGCGAGTTGTAGATGAAGTGCGGCGAGATCTGCGCCCGCAGCGCCCGCATCTCCGCCTCCATCAGCAGCGTCCGCGAATGGTCCAGCTCCGCGAGTTCGAGCTGGGCGTCCACCCACTGCGCGACCTCCTCGGCGGCGCGGATCAACCCCGCCGGAACGTCCTCCCCGTAGGCGGCCAGCGTCCCGACCACCCGGTCGTCGGTGGCGAGCGGCACGACCACGACCCTCCGGATCGGACAGTCGAGCCGGTCGCACTCCACGTCGTGCACCTGCGTGCGCCCGTTCCCCCGCGTGGCCTCGGCGTGCCCGGGCCCGTCCACCGCGTGGTGGTCGTGCTCCCCGTCCCAGGCCAGCAGCCGCTCCCCGTCGGTGATGGCGAGCGCCTCGCACCCGAGCAGCGCCCGCAGATGCCGGGCCGCCTTCTGCGCCCCCTGCTCCGTCAACCCGCCCCGGAACGCCGGCGCGGCCCGCGAAGCGGTGTGCAGGGTCTCGAAGGTCGCCCGCCGCTCCGGCCCTCCGAGGTCCCCCCGCCGCCGATGCCGCCGCCCCCACACCAACGCCGGCACCCAGGTAAGGACCAACGTCGCGACAACGGCAAAGGCCACACTCATCCGCCAAACCTACGCCGGGTGCTCCGCACGCGGGCCCGGTGGGGAGCCGCCGTCTCCGGCGGCCGCGGGATTCCCGCCGGCCGACACCGTCGCGGGGGCCCGCAGGTCTATATCGTCATCTCCAGTGCCTTCGCATCAGCAGGGCGCAAAACAAACAACACCACGAGGGATCGAAATGGATCTCAGTCAATTCAGCATCGTCGTCCGCCCCGGAGAGAGGGTGGACCTCTGGGCCGTCAGCGGCACCGTCGCCGTCCTGGACGGCGGCCGGGCCACCATCGGCCAGGTTCTCCACTCGGGCCACGTCACCGTCTTCCGCGGCGGCCAGGCCACCATCGACACGGTCTGCTGCTCCGCCCGCGTCAGCGCCTACGGCCGGGTCACCATCGGCCAGATCTCCGACCAGGCCCTCGCCACGGTCGGCGAGGGCGGCCGGCTCACCGTGGACGAGGTCCTCGGCTGCGCCACCGTCCTGGTCGAAGGCGGCCTGGCTCTCATCGAGGAGATCCGCGACAACACCTACGTCGATGTCAGCGGCGGCCTGGCCCTCATCGGCGAGGTCTCCGTCCAGAGCCACCTGCGCGTCAGCGGAGGCCTGGCCATCGTCGGCGAGGTGTCCGGCAACGGCGCCCTTTCCGCCACCTGGCGGAAGACGCGGGTCACCGTCGTCAACGGAGGCCGGGCGGCCATCGGCCGGCTGTCCGGAGCGTCGCGGATCCACGTCGCCAACGCCCAGGCCCTCATCGGCGAGGTCGCCGACCGCGTCCGCGTCGAGGTCCGCAACGAAGGCCGCGTTCACCTCACCAGGACCTTCGGCAACAGCCGGGTCTACGTCGGCGTGCGGGGCCGGATCTTCATCGCGGAGGTCCTCGGCCACAGCAACGTCAGTGTCCACGACGAGGGTGTCGCCACCATCGGCCTGGCATCGGACCTGGCGAACATCAGCCATGGAGGCCAAGTCGTCTTCGGCATGGTTCCTCCCTGGTAGACCCAGAGCACCGTCCTCCCTGAGGAGAACTCCTGCACCACGGGCGGCGGTCACCAACCGGGAGCGGCCGCCGCACGGCGGCCGCTCCCGAACAGCAGAGGGCCCGGCGCACGCCGGGCCCTCACCGCTTCTTCTCCGGCAGATCTAGGCCGGAAGCGCGCGGAACCAGTGGAGGGTGTCGGGCAGGGCGCGGTGGAGGGTGGCGAAGTGGTCGGTGCCGCTACCGGTGCCGTAGTCGACCACCTGCGGCCGGGTGCCGCGGGCGCGCAGGGCGCGGACGCAGTTGCGCGTGTTGCCGTAGGTGACCTGCTCGTCGCCGGACGCGCCGTACAGCCGGATCGGGACGTCCGGAGCCCAGTCGCAGGTGCCGTCAGCGGCGCGGACCGCCCGCAGCAGGGCCCCCGAAGGCTGCTTGAGCCAGTGCAGGTAGCGCGGGGTCACCAGTTCCTCGGGGCTTGCGGGAAGCTGCGGGAAGATGTCCGATTCATCGTGGCTGCCGTCGAAGAGCTGTTCCACGGTGGTGTCGTAGGGCGCTTGGAAGACCTCCGAGGGGTCCTTGTACAGGTGGTGGAGCCGGTTCCAGGCGACCGTGGCGTAAGCGAGGTTGAACGCCGACACGCGCGGGTCCAGTGAGTCGCCGGAAAGAGAGGCCGGGAGCTGCGCGCGTCGCAGGTCGTAGGTGCCGCTGATCGGGGCCAGGGCGCCCAGCCGCAGGTAGGGGTCGTCACCGCGTTGCAGTTGGCGTCCGAGCGCCATGGCGGCCTGACCCCCTTGCGAGAAGCCGGTGACCAGCACCCGCCGCTCCAAGCCTCTGCCCTGCCGGGTGGCGACGTCGCGGGCGGCGCGGAGCATGTCCAGCGACGCGGAGGCCTCTGACTCGGCGTCCAGGTAGGGATGCGCACCGGGCCCCTCGCCGAGCCCGAGGTAGTCGGGGGCGACCCCGGCGTATCCGGCGGCGGCGTAGTAGACCGCCGCGATCCTGCTCTGCCCGTCCGCGGCGACCGAACCGGCGGTGCTGCGGCCGGCGTGGGTTCCATGGGTGAAGCTGACGGCCCGCAACGTCCCGGTGGTGTCGCTGGGCAGAACCACGACACCGCTGGCGAGCGTGGGCCGCCCGGTCGCCGAGACGGTGCGGTAGAGGACCTTGAAGCCGCTCACCCCACTGCGCGGCCGCGGAGACGTCAACCCCTCGTCGCCCAGGTAGTCGCGAACCTGTGCCCGCGACATGCGAACCACCGGCGTCACCGATACCACCGTCCCTCGCCCGCCGCCGGCGTCCGCGTCCGACCGCCCTGCCGCGGCGGCGGCATGCCCCCCGGACCGCGCGGCGCATCCCGCCCCCGACACGACCAGCGCGGTACCGAGCAGAACCCGCGAAATGCGCCCGCTCACGAAGCTCATCTTCATGCCCACGACGCTAGGAAAGCGGGCACCTCCACACCATCGACCTACACACCCGAAGGCCGGTGAACAAAGACCCCTCAGGGGGTGTATCCAGCCCCACCCGAACCCCCGCTACGCAAGCCTCCCGGTCCTTCCCCCCAGAGCGTCACACGGTGGCGAAAGTGGTTCCGATGGCCGTCATCCGCTCGACGGTGAAGGCCGGGTCGAGCAGGGCTTCGGGGGTGTGCAGGCCCGGGCCGGCGGGTTCGCCGCGCAGGCCGAGGAGCCGCTCGACGCCGAGGGCGATGCCGAGGGCCGTGAGGGGGCGCTGGCCGGCGGGGTGGAAGAGGTGGCGGCGGGTGCGGAGAGGGTCGCCGGACGGGCCGGTTCCCTCCAGGTCGATGAGGACCTCGGTGGAAGCCGCCCCGCCGCGTCTGCGGCCGGACGAAGCGCCGACGGCGAAGTCGAAGTGGACGTCACCCGCCCCGGTGGCCAGGGCGAGACTCGGGACGTCGAGGATGGCGATCCGCCGGCCGGGCAGCACGACACCGTCGATTCCGGGCACACCCACCTCCGCCTCTGCCCCGGAGACCCAGGTGAAGGCCCCGTCCCGCCGCACCAGGCCGGCGGAGGTGACGGCGGCCAGGCCCTCCAGGTCGTCGAGCGCCGCCGGTCCGCCGGCGTCCTGGTCGTCGAGGACGGCCGCGATCCGGACGGCGTCGAGCCGCCCGAACTCCCGGGCCAGGTCCAGGGCCGCGAGGACGACGAGGCCGGCCAGATAGTGACTGGCCAGCAGCACCGGAGCGGCACTCGCGCGCTGGGCGCCGGCGACGACCTCCGGGGCGATGCCGACCAGGCCGCTGGAGATGCTGAGGTAGGGCAGGCCGCGCTCCTGGGCGTAACCGAGCCCGTACAGGCGGGAGTCACGCACGGCTGCGACCACGGCGGAGAAGTCCTGCTCGGCGGGGAGGCCGAGGTCGGGACGCTGAAGGTCGAGGGTGACGGCGGTGGCATTGCCGAGTCCGCCGGCGACCTTCCGGGCGCGGTCGAGGTGGCGGCCCGCGATGGCCAGGGGCAGATCCGGATGCCACCCCCGCAGGACGGCAGCGGTGTCCGAACCCGCCTGACCCGATCCGCCCATGATCAAAACCGGCTGCTTCATCTGCGGAGTCCTCTCACTCACCTAAGCTACATTTTGTAGCCTACATTTTGTAGCCTAGGCTGGTGCCGTGACGCAAGGGAGGACGATGAGGGCGCCAACGACCCGGCTGTCCAAACAGGCCAGGCGGGAGCAACTGCTCGACTCGGCGACGGCGATCGTCCGCGACCGGGGGGCCGACGGCCTGACCCTGGTCACGCTGGCTGAGGCCGCCGAGGTGAGCAGGCCGATCGTGTACGACCACTTCGGCACCCGTCAGGGGCTTCTCATCGCGCTCTACCGGCGGCTCGACGAGCAGCACCGGGCCGCGCTGACGCAGGCACTGGCGGAAGCAGGGCCTGACGCATACGAGGTCGCGGGGCTGATGAGCCGGGCCTACCTCACCTGCGCCACGGCCATGCCGGAACTCAACGCGGTCTCGGCGGCGTTGAAGGGCAGCCCGGAGATGGAAGCGGTCCAGCACGAACTGCTCGACGATTACATCGACCTGATGGCCGACGCGCTGGCCCCCCACTCCGGCCTCGGCGCCCAGGCGCTCCGGCTGCGCTGCGCCGGCGCACTGGGCGCCGCCGAAACGATCGCCGCCGAACTCACCCACGGGCGCACGACCGCCGCCGACGCGACCGACGCGCTGACCGACCTGATCACGAGCTGCCTGGCCGCCGCGCCCCGCCGCTGACGCCGCTCGCCGTGGCGGGGAGCACCTCACCCCACCGACTGACCAGGCCGGGCCGGCGGGCGGCGTCGCCTGCCTGCGCGGTGCGTCCGGCATGCTGGCGCTGAGCGCTTTGGAGGGGGCCGTGGAGTCGATGCCCGAACGGATGTCCGACCACTGGTGGTGGCTGCCGGGGATGCGGCCTGGGCGGCGGATGCTGCTCTGGCACATCCTGCCGGACGCGCAGCCTCGGGTCCTGGACCTGGTTCGCCGGTACCAGGACATGCTCGCCGGGGTGGACGGGCTGGATCTCATACCGGCCGAATGGGTGCACATGACCACGCAGATCGTCGGGTTCGAGGACGAGATCCCTCGCGAGCAGGTCGAAGCGCTTGTCGCGGGCGTCGGTCGCCGGCTGAGTGCGCTCGCGCCTGTCGAGGTGGAGGTCGG
>NZ_JBEZJP010000111.1:0-21090 GCF_040653175.1 Actinomadura sp. NPDC048032 | reverse complement strand
ACGAAGGCGTCGAAGTCCTCCAGGGTGCCCAGGTCGGGGTGGACGGCGTCGTGGCCGCCGTCGGGTGAGCCGATGGCCCAGGGGGAGCCGGGGTCATACGGGCCGGCGTCCAGGGTGTTGTTGGGGCCTTTGCGGTGGGTGGTGCCGATGGGGTGGATGGGGGGCAGGTAGACCACGTCGAAGCCCATGTCGGCGATCGCGGGCAGGCGTTTCATCGCGGTGCGCAGGGTGCCCGAGGTCGGGCCGCGCCGCCCCAGGGGGTCGAAGGTCGCGCCCTCGGAGCGGGGGAAGAACTCGTACCAGGCCCCGTACAGGGCTCGTTGCCGGTGCACTGCCAGCGGATACCAGTCACTGACCGTCAACAGATCCCGCAACGGATGGCGTTCCAGGACGTCCTCGACATCGGGATCGGCCACGGCCTCCATCCGGTCGGCGACCGGAACGGTCTCGTCCCCGAGGCGCTTGGCCAGCCGCTCCACGGTCGGGCGGTCCTTGCTCGGGACGGCCTCCGCCGCGCGGGCGAACAGTCGCGCCCCTTCCGCGAGCATGAGCTCGACGTCCTGGCCGCGCGGAACCTTGATCTCGGCGTCGTGGCGCCAGTGCGCGATCGGATCGCCCCAGGCCTCCACCCGGAACGACCACGACCCCATCTCCGTCGGCGTCACCCGCGCCGACCACCGGTCCAGCCCGACCCCGACCTCGCTCATCCGCTGCGGCGGCAGCTCCTCGCCGTCCGGCGTCCGCAGCACCACCGCCGCGCCCAGCCGCTCGTGCCCCTCCCGGAACACCGTCGCCGACACCTCGACGGTCTCGCCCACCACCGCCTTCGCCGGCCACCGGCCGCAGTCCACCACCGGCTCGACGTTGACGATCGGGATGCGTCCCAGCCTCGGAATCCCGGGCATGCTGGACGTTCCGGACTCGACGTGCATGTGCCACCCCTACCCTCTCGAGAGATCCAAAACGTCCATGCCCGGAACGCGCCGCCTACTGCCGAGTAGTCGCGGAAGTTTTTCCACGTTCGCCCGATGGTCGCCGTGGCGTGCGGCTCGTCCCCTGGCCGACCTGCGACACGGCTCCTGGCCGACCCCGGCCGTGCCGCGCCGGTCTTGGGAGGGTCGAGATTGGGCAAACGGTCGGCCCGGACGCGGGAGCCCGCCCAGGTGACGAGCGCCCGGGACCGGGCGGGAGCCCCTGTGGGGACGGGGTTTCCGGGGACTCGTGCCCTCGGCGGGCCGATCGGTCCGCGAGGTGACGGTGTGGTCCCCGCCGTCGCGCCCATGCCCCCGAAGCGCATAGCGTGACGTTGCGTGAAGGCAATCCGACGTTTCACGGTACGCACCGTCCTTCCCGAGCCCCTCAGGCAGCTCGAGGAGCTGGTCCTCAACCTGCGCTGGTCGTGGCACCACGAGACGCTCGACCTCTTCCGCGATGTGGACCCTGCGCTCTGGAAGGCCGTCCACCACGATCCGGTCAGGCTGCTCGGCGAGGTCGCCCCCGAGCGGCTCGCGCGGCTGGCGGAGGACCGGCGGTTCCTGCGACGCCTCCAGGACACCGCCGAGGACCTGCGCGAGTACCTGACGGCGCCGCGCTGGTACCAGTCGCGCCCAGGGGACTCGCCGGTGAGCATCGCCTACTTCTCACCCGAGTACGGGATCACCGCCGCGCTGCCGCAGTACTCCGGGGGCCTCGGCATCCTCGCCGGCGACCACCTGAAGACCGCCAGCGACCTCGGCGTGCCCATCCTCGGGGTCGGGCTCCTCTACCGGCACGGCTACTTCTCCCAGTCGCTGTCGCCGGACGGCTGGCAGCTGGAGCGCTATCCCCCGATCGACCCCAACGGGCTGCCCCTGACCCTCCTGCGCGAGCGGGACGGGACGCCGGTGCGCGTCGTCATCGGCCTGCCCAAGGGCGGCGGCCTGCACGCGCAGGTGTGGATCGCGCGGGTCGGCCGCGTCCCGCAGCTGCTCCTCGACTCCGACGTCGAGGAGAACGACCAGGCCGCCCGGGACGTCACCGACCGGCTGTACGGGGGCGGCGGCGACCACCGCCTCCTCCAGGAGATGCTGCTCGGCATCGGCGGCGTGCGGGCCATCCGCGCGTACTGCCGCATCACCGGGCATCCGGCGCCGGAGGTGTTCCACACCAACGAGGGCCACGCCGGGTTCCTCGGCCTGGAGCGCATCCGCGAGCTGGCCAAGGAGGAGGCCCTGACCTTCGACGAGGCTCTGGAGGCGGTCCGGGCGGGCACGGTGTTCACCACCCACACGCCCGTCCCGGCCGGCATCGACCGGTTCCCCCGCGAACTGATCGCCCGCTACTTCGGCGGCGCGAACGAGGAGGAGCAGGTCCCCGTCGACCGGATCCTCGCGCTCGGCGCCGAGGACTACCCCGGCGGCGACCGCACCGTGTTCAACATGGCCGTGATGGGCATGCGGCTGGCGCAGCGCGTGAACGGCGTCAGCCGGCTGCACGGCGAGGTCAGCCGGGAGATGTTCGGCGGACTGTGGGGCGGGTTCGACACCGCCGAGGTCCCCATCGGGTCGATCACCAACGGCGTGCACGCCGGGACCTGGGTCGCGCGCGAGGTGCTGGAGTTCACCGCCCGCGAGCTGCCGTCGGTGATGGAGTCCGGGCGCGGCTGGGAGGCGGTGCGCGACGTCCCCGAGCCGGAGGTCTGGCGGATGCGCAACCTGCTGCGCCGCCGCCTCGTGACGGACGCGCGCCGCCGCCTGCGCGAGTCGTGGCGCCAGCGCGGCGCCAGCGAGGCCGAGACCTCGTGGATCGACGACGCCCTCGACCCCGACGTCCTGACGATCGGGTTCGCGCGGCGCGTCCCGTCCTACAAGCGGCTCACGCTGATGATGAGCGACCCGGACCGGCTCCGCGCGATCCTGCTCGACCCCGACCGGCCCGTGCAGATCGTCATCGCCGGGAAGGCGCACCCCGCCGACGAGGGCGGGAAGCGGCTCATCCAGGAGATCGTCCGGTTCACCGGGTCCGAGGACGTCCGGCACCGGATCGTGTTCCTGCCCGACTACGACATGGCCCTCGGGCAGCTCATGGTGCAGGGCTGCGACGTGTGGATGAACAACCCGCTGCGCCCGCTGGAGGCGTGCGGCACCTCCGGGATGAAGGCCGCGCTGAACGGCGGGCTGAACCTGTCGATCCGCGACGGCTGGTGGGACGAGTGGTACGACGGCCAGAACGGCTGGGCGATCCCCTCCGCCGACGGCCTCGCCGGCCCCGACCGGCGGGACGAGCTGGAGGCCGCCGCCCTCTACGAGCTGATCGAGGACCACGTCTCCGTGACGTTCTACGACCGCGACTCGGCCGGGTTGCCGCGCCGCTGGCTGGAGATGGTCAAGCACACCATCGCCACCGTCGGCCCGAAGGTGCTCGCGTCCCGGATGCTGCGCGACTACGTCGACGACCTCTACACCCCGGCCGCCGTGTCGGAGCGCTCCATGGTCGCCGACAAGTTCGCGGGCGCCCGCGAGCTGGCGGCCTGGAAGCGGCAGGTCCGCTCGGCGTGGCCGCGGGTCGCCGTCGAGCACGTCGAGTCGACCGGGGAGGAGAGCCCCCAGGTCGGCGCGCGGCTCACGGTCCGGGTCGTGGTCGACCTCGACGGGCTCGCCCCTGAGGACGTCGCCGTCGAGGTCGCCTACGGCCGGGTGGACGACGCCGACGCGCTCGTCGACCCGTCCTACCTGGAGCTGGAGGACGGCGGCCCGGCCGAGAACGGGCGGCGCCGCTACACCGGCGAGGTGCCGCTCAGGCGCAGCGGCGCGTTCGGCTACAGCGTGCGGGTGGTGCCGAGCCACCCGCTGCTGTCCGGCCGGGCCGAGATGGGCCTCGTCGCGCTGCCGCCCGCGCCGCAGGGCATGACCAACGGCGACCTGCGCTAGCCGGCCTCCCCCTCGTCGTCGGCGGGCGGCGGATCGGGCGTCTGCCAGGCCGCGACGACGAGGGGGAGCAGCGTGTGCGTCGCCAGCAGCGCGAACAGGATCAGGAAGAGCGCGGCGCCGGGGATCTGCGACTCGCGGCCGTCCCGGTCGGCGATCATCGTCGCCACCAGCACCGCGACCAGCACGAACGTGGTGGCCTGGTGCGACGTCGCGAAGGCGCGGAGCCGCGCCGTGAGCTGCCGCTCGTCCAGCTCGCGCTCCCGCCGGGAGGTCAGGCCCCGGGTCACCGCGATCAGCTGGCCGGCCAGCGGTATCCCGCCCACCACCAGGACGCCGAGGATCACGAAGTTGACGATCATCGCGGTGTCGCTCGGGGCCAGCGCCCACGACACGGCGGCGTCCACCCAGAACAGGCCCAGCATGGCCGCGCCCGCCCCCGCCAGCACCCGGCGGGGGCGGCGGCGCGCGTAGCGGGCGGGCAGCCGCCGCTCCAGCTCCTCGTCGAGGGCGGCGAGGCGGTCCGAGCGCCTGCGGCGGGACCGCTCCCTCCATCCGGCGGTGCGGTTCGTCATGACGTGCCTCCGATTCTCGGGAACGGCTTGAGGGAGAAGACGACCTCGACCGGCACCTCGAAGTACTCGGCGATGCGCAGGGCGAGGTGCAGGCTCGGGCTGTACTCGCCCCGCTCCAGGTAGCCGACCGTCTGGTAGTGCACCCCCAGTGCGGCGGCGAGGTCGCGGCGCGAGACGCCGCGCTCCGCCCTCAGCACCGTGATCCGGTTGTGCACGGTCTCCTTCTCGGCGGACACCGGATCGGCCTTGCGGTTCACCGGCTCGCTCATGCTCATCTCCCTGTACGGGTCCTTGGACGGATCACCGTAAGTCTGCATCTGTTGATAGTAGAAGTACTACATCCCGTATCGGATGTGCAAGCGAGCCGAAGCTGGCAGGATGGACACGTGCGACTTGCGAACCGGGGCGGGCGGCCGGTCCCCTGGCCGCCGACCGGCCGCACCGCGGACGCCGCACTGGCCGGCGGGGCCTTCGCCGTCCTGGCCGCGATGACCCTCGTGTCGGTCCACACGGGCCCGCCCTCGCGGATGCCCCTCTACAGCTGGGCGCTGCTGGCGGTCGCCTGCGGGGCGCTGTACTTCCGCCGGAGCCATCCCGTCGCGGTCGCCGCCGTCACGCTCGCCGCCTGCGCCGTCTACTACCCGGTCACCGAACCCGACGGGCCGGCCGTGCTCACGTTCGTCGTCGCCCTCTACACCGCGGCCGCCGAGGGCCACATCACCGCGGCCGTCGTCCTCGTGGGGATCGCGGTGGCCGGGACGGTGGCCGGCGACCGCCGCGACGACGTCAACCACCTCGCGGACGCGGCCGGCTTCCTGCTCATCGGCTGGTTCGTCGCGGTCGTCGCCATCGGCGGCGTCGTCCGCAACCGCCGCGCCTACCTGCGCGAGGCGCAGGAGCGCGCCCGCGTCGCCGAGCGCGGACGCGAGGCCGAGGCCCGCCGCCGGGCCATCGAGGAGCGCCTGCGCATCGCCCGCGAGCTGCACGACGTCCTCGGCCACAACATCTCGCTCATCAACGTGCAGGCCACCGCCGCGCTGCACGGCCTGCGCCGCGAGCCGCAGCGCGCCGAGGACGCCCTCACCGCGATCAAGCAGGCCAGCAAGGACGTGCTGCGGGAGATGCGCGCCACGCTCGGCGTCCTGCGGCAGGTCGACGAGGCCGCCCCGGTCGCGCCCGCCCCCGGCCTCGCCCGGCTGGACGAGCTGACCCGGGGCCTCGCGGCGGCCGGTCTGGAGATCCGCACCGAGGTGGAGGGCGAGCCGCGCCCGCTGCCCGCCGAGGCCGACCTCGCCGCGTACCGGATCGTCCAGGAGGCGCTCACCAACGTCACCCGGCATTCCGGCGCGACGTCGGCCGTCGTCCGCGTCGGCTACGGCGCCGACGGCGTGGTCGTCAGCGTGGCGGACGACGGGACGCCCGGATCCGGCGCGCCGTCGTCCGACGGCAGCGGCATCCGCGGGATGCGGGAGCGCGCCGAGGCGCTCGGCGGCGACCTCGACGCCGGGCCCGGCCCGGACGGCGGCTTCACCGTCCGCGCCCGCCTGCCGCTCTAGTAGGCCCTAGCCCGCCTCCCGCCCCCGGGACCCGAGCGGCTCCGGAACCTGAGCGGCCGCGGGACCCGGCGCGCGAGCCGCGGCCGCCTGCGCCCAGAACCGGGCGGCGCCGGGACCGCCGGACGAGGCGCGCCTGCTGATCGAGATCATGCCGGTCCCGCCCCCGCCCGGCGCCACGGGCCGCGCCCGGTCGACGACGCCGACGCCGTCGGCGCGGCGGGCCTCGGCCGCGTCGCGCGTGGTGAGGAGGACCGTCGTGCCGGACGCGGCGATCCGGCGCAGCGCCGCCCAGATCAGATGGACCGTTCCACTGTCGAGGCCGGATGTAGGTTCGTCCAGGAAGAGCACGTCCGAGCGTCCCAGCAGCGCCAGCGACAGGTCGAGCCGCCGCCGCTCCCCGGCCGTCAGCCGCTCGAACCGCACCCCGGCGGACGCCTCCAGGCCGGTCAGCGCGAGCGCCTCGTCCGCCGCCAGCGGGTCCAGCGTCCAGCGGCGCCATGCCGTGACGACCTCGGAGACGGTGAGGCCGGGGAAGAGCCCGCCGTCCCGCCACACCGCGCCGATCCGCAGCCCCTCCCGCTCCGCGTACGGGTCGGCGCCCCGGATCCGCACCGTGCCGCCGCAGGGGCGGCGGAGGCCCGCCAGCGCCTCCAGCAGCAGCGTCTTGCCCGACCCCCCGTGGCCGAGCAGCGCGTAGACCTGGCCCTCCGGCACCCCGAACGAGAAGTCCCCGACCGTCCGGGCGCCGCAGCGGACGCGCAGTTCACGCGCCTCCACGACGATTCCGCTCATCCCTCGTCGCTCCCCCCACAAGGCGGCGCCCGGCCCTCTCGGGGCGCCCACGTGCTGAAAGCCTAGGGAGCGGCCCCTCCGGCAGGCGGTCGAGCCGCGCCGGCGTTCGCACTCCGTAAGATCATCCGTGGCCCGCAGGCGCCGGAGACCTCGGGTCAGTCCTCGTCCTGCCCGGCGAGCGCCTCGTAGACGGGCGCCAGCACGTCGGTCAGCGCGCGGCGCCTGACGCGGACCGGCGGGGGAGCGGCGACCTGGAGCACGAACCCCGGCGGGACGGGCGGCGCCGGCGGGCGCTCGCGCAGCCGGGCCAGCCCGGACGGCGGCGTCCAGAACCCCTCGGCGGTGAGCGGCTCGTCCCGCATCTCCAGCGGGTCGGGCTCGGTCCCGGTGGCGCGCCGCAGCGCGCCGAGCAGCTGGTCCCGGCGCCGCCCGTTCCACTGGAGGACGAGGAACGGGTCGTCGTCGAACGCCTCGGCGAGCAGGTACAGGACGGCGGCGGCGTGCTCGCACGGGTCGCCCCAGTCGGGGCAGTCGCACATCAGGTGCAGGTCGGAGGCCGAGTCCGGGAACAGCGCGAGCCCCAGCTCGGCGAACACCCACTCGATCTCCGGCGGCATCTCCCCGGCCAGCAGCCGGGCCCGGAACAGCGCGCGGGACGCCAGCTCCGCCTCCACCGCGCGCCAGCCGTCCTCGTCGATCGCCTCGATGCCGAGCGCCACCTCGTACGGCTCCGGCGCCGAGCCCCGCACCTTCGCGGTCACCTCGTACGCCTCCACCCGCAGGTCGAACACGGTGCCCTTGCGGGCGTAGGCGCGGCCCCGCTCCAGGCGCCCGGCGTCGGCGAACGACTCCACCAGGTCGATGAAGCGCCGCGACCACCACCGCGCCCCGATCGAGCCGCGCCTGGTGCGCGCCCTGACGCCCTCGTCCATCAGTCGCTCACCGCCTCCGGCGACAGCCGCAGGACGTCGCGCAGCTCGGCGACCGACAGCTCGGTCAGCCAGTCCTCTCCCGTGCCGACGATCGAGTCGGCCAGGGCCTTCTTGCGTTCGATCATCTCGTCGACGCGCTCCTCCATCGTCCCCACGCAGATGAACTTGCGGACCTGGACGTCGCGGGTCTGCCCGATGCGGAACGCCCGGTCGGTGGCCTGGTCCTCCACGGCCGGGTTCCACCACCGGTCGACGTGCACGACGTGGTTGGCGGCCGTCAGCGTCAGGCCCGTCCCGGCGGCCTTGAGGGACAGCAGGAAGATGGCGGGTTCGCCGTCCTCCTGGAACCGCTGGACGAGGTCGTCGCGCCCCTGCTTGGACGTCCCGCCGTGCAGCCACAGCACCGGGCGTTCGAGCCGCGCCGCCAGGTAGGGCTGGAGCATCGACCCGAACTCGGCGTACTGGGTGAAGACGAGCGCCTTCTCGCCCTGCTCCAGGACCTCGGCGCAGATCTCCTCCAGCCGTTCGAGCTTGCCCGACCGTCCGGGCAGGCGCGAGCCGTCCTTGAGCAGCTGCGCCGGATGGTTGCAGACCTGCTTGAGCTTGGCCATCGTCGCCAGCACCAGCCCGCGCCGCTTGGCCTCCTCCGCCTCGGCGATCTGCTGGAGCATGTCGTCCACGGTCGCCTGGTAGAGCGACGCCTGCTCGGTCGTCAGGTTGCAGTAGACCTTGATCTCCTGCTTCTCCGGCAGATCCGAGATGATCGACTTGTCGGTCTTGAGGCGGCGCAGGATGAACGGCTGCGTCGCCCGCCGGAGCGCCAGCGCCGCCTGCTCGTCGCCCTCCCGCTCGATCGGGATCGCGAACCGCCGCCGGAACGCGCTCCGCGGCCCGAGCAGCCCCGGGTTCGCGAACTCCATGATCGACCACAGCTCGGTCAGGTGGTTCTCCACGGGCGTGCCGGTGAGCGCGATCCGGCTCCGCGCCGGGATGCTCCGCACCGCCCGGGCCTGCCGCGTCCCGCTGTTCTTGAGCGCCTGCGCCTCGTCGCAGATGACCCGCTCCCACGCGATCGGCGCGAGCATCTCCGCGTCGCGCGCCGCCGTCCCGTAGGTGGTGAGCACCAGATCCGCCCCCGCCACCGCCTCGGCGAGTTCCTCGCCCCGATGCCGCCCCGTCCCGTGGTGCACGTACACCCGCAGCTTCGGCGTGAACCGCGCGGCCTCCCGCTGCCAGTTCCCCACCAGCGACATCGGGAGAATGGCTAGCGTCGGAGGGGTCGTCGCACCATCTTTTCGTTCGTGAACAAGGAGTGAGAGCACCGATATGGTTTTCCCGAGGCCCATGTCGTCCGCGAGAAGGGCGCCCAGACCGAGTTCGTTCATGAACGTCAGCCAGGCGAGCCCGCGCTCCTGGTAGGGCCGCAGCTCGGCGTCCAGGTCCTCCGGGGTGCGCATGGGGGCGAGGCGGCGGTCGGCCTCCCCGGAGAGGAGGTCGCCGAGGGGGCCCGCGGCGTCCACCCCGGTCAGGGGGAGGGCGTCGTCGCCGGCGTGCACGATGGCCCTGATCGCCTCGGCGGCCGTCATGCGGCCGCGGCGCGGGTGGCGCAGGAAGTCGAGGGCCGCCTCCAGCTGGTGCTCGTCGAGCTCCACCCACTGGCCGCGCAGGCGGACGAGGGGGGTCTTCAGCCGGGCCAGCTCCTCCAGCTCGGCCTCGTCGATGCTCTCGTCGCCGATGGCGAGGTCCCAGCGGAAGTCGACCATCGACTTCAGGTCGAAGCCCGAGGGCGCCGCCGACCCCGCGGAGGCCTCCGGGTCCTCGGGGCGGGTGGTGAGCCTCATGCCGAGCTTCGCCTTGCCCGCCCACTGGGGGAGCAGGACGCCGAAGCCCGCGGCGGCGAGCATGGGGGCCGCCTGGCGGAGGAAGCGGAACGCGCCCGCCGTGTCGAGGAGGAGCTCGCGCGGCGCGGGGCCGTCCAGGGCGGGCGCCAGGTCGGGGAAGAGGCGCAGGGCCCGGCCGAGGCCGGCGAGGAGGGTCTCCTCGGCCTGCGGGATCGACGTGGCCTCGCCGTCCCAGACCAGCGCGGCGGGGACGTAGAGGCTCGGGTCGTCGGTCCCCTGGAGGGCGAACTCGACCCGCCAGGAGTCGCCGTCGCGGGGCTCGGCGTCCTCCTCGAACTCCTCGGCGCCCGGTTCGGCGAGGCGGAAGCAGACGCGCAGCGGGCCGGACGGGCGGCGCGCGGCGGCGGCCCACGCGTCCAGCTCGGCGATGAGGTCGTCGGGGTCGTCGCGGGGTTCGCGGGCGACCTCGGGGGACGGGCCGGTCAGCGCCATCACCCAGCGCTCGGCGAGCGGGAGCCGGTCGGGCTCCTTGCGCCGCGACACCAGCAGCGGATGCGGGACCGTGCCCCGCACGGCCGTGTCGACCAGGGCCGACAGCGCCTCGCGCAGGACCTCGGCGGCGGGCCGCCCGCCGTCGGCCGCGCGGCAGGCGGCGGGCATGGCGCGGGCCAGCGCGCGGAACCGCGCCGGGTCGTCGATCACCGGGCGCCAGCGGGCGACGAGGTCGCCGTCCTCGCGCAGGAGGGCGGGCAGGACGTGGCCGCGCCCGGCGAGGTGCACCGCCTCGTCGGCGAGCAGGCACAGGAAGCGCAGGTCGGTGCCCGCGACGACGTCGGCGCTGTGCTCGGCCGCCTGGAGCAGCGCCATCGCGGGGAACGGGGCGAGGACCAGGGCCGGGACCCGCCACGGGCGCAGCTCGGGCTCGTCGCGCACCGGCTCGGGGCCCAGCTCGGCCGACGGCAGCGGATGGTCGCCCGCGGTGGGCAGCGACATCGCCAGCTCGACGCGGAACGCGGCGCGCAGCAGCGGCTCGAAGGACGTGCCGGTGAAGTCGCAGGTCGCGAAGGGGTGGACGTCCGGGGAGGGCTCGTACGGGCCGGTGCGTTCGGCCCACAGGCAGAGCGCACCGCCATGCCAGGTGGCGTGGGCGACGAGCATGGTCCCCGAAGCTACCAGCAGCCTCGGACACCACCGGGGCCCGCTCCGTGACCGGCCGCTGGTTAGGCTCGGGGCGTCCGCACCGAGTTGCACTGGGAGGGTCGCCGTGGGCGAGTTCGTACGGGTCGAGGTCGAGGACGGGATCGCGACGATCAGGCTGGACCGTCCGAAGATGAACGCCCTGAACGCCCAGATGCAGCGGGAGCTCATCGACGCGGCCCGGCAGGTCACGCAGGACGAGGCGGTCGGCGCGGTGGTGCTGTACGGGGGCGAGCGGGTCTTCGCGGCGGGCGCGGACATCAAGGAGATGGCCCCGATGTCGTACGCGGAGATGTCGGCGGGGCACTCGCGGCTGCTGCAGGACTTCGCCAAGGCGCTCGCCGGGATCCCCAAGCCGGTCATCGCGGCGATCACCGGGTACGCGCTCGGCGGCGGGCTGGAGGTGGCGCTGACCGCCGACTTCCGCGTCGCGGGAGAGGGCGCGAAGGTGGGCCAGCCGGAGATCCAGCTCGGCATCATCCCCGGCGCGGGCGGCACACAGCGGCTGGCCCGGCTGGTCGGGCCGTCGAAGGCCAAGGACCTGATCTTCTCGGGACGGCACGTCGCGGCGGACGAGGCCCTCGCGATGGGCCTGGTGGACCGGGTCGTCCCCGACGACGCCGTCTACTCCGCCGCCCGGGAGTGGGCGGCGACGTTCGTCGGCGGTCCCGCGATCGCGCTGCGCGCCGCCAAGCAGGCCATCGACCGGGGGCTGGAGGCCGACCTCGACACCGGGCTGGAGATCGAGCGGACGCAGTTCGCGGCCCTTTTCGCCACCGAGGACCAGGCGGCCGGGATGAAGAGCTTCATGGAGGAGGGCCCGGGCAAGGCCACGTTCACCGGCCGCTGAGTTCACCGTCGCCGGGCGCGCGGTCCCGCGTGCCCAGCACCTCGTCGGCGTAGCGTTCGGTCCAGCGGCCGAGGGCGGCGAGGGGTTCGAGCATCCCGCGCCCGGGCGGGGTGAGCTCGTACTCGACGCGCGGGGGCGCCTCGGCGTACCGGCGGCGGACCACCAGGCCGTCGCGTTCGAGGCGGCGCAGCGTCTCGGTCAGCACCTTGTGGCTGATGCCGCCGATCCGCTCGCGCAGTTCGCCCGGACGCAGCGGGCCGTGCTGGAGCGACCACAGCACGACGCCCGTCCACGTGCCCGAGAGCACGTCGAGGCCGAGCCGCGTCTGGCAGTCGGCGATGTACTCGTACTCGTCCATGGGTTCACCCGCCATCCTGCTCCCTCCGATACGCACCGGATGGTGCGGAACGGACCGCCTAACGTCCCGACCGACGGTAAACGAACGGGAGGACGTCATGCGGATCGGAGTGCTCGGCGCGGGCGCCATGGCGGACGCGCTCGCCACGCAGTGGGCGCGCAAGGGACATCGGGTGCGGATCGGGGCAAGGACCCCCGCGAAGGCGGTCGCGCTGGCCGGACGGATCGGGCACGGCGCGGCCGGCGGCACGCTGCGGGAGGCGGCGGAGCACGGCGACGCGGTGCTCCTCGCCGTCTGGCACGAGGGCGTCCCGGACGTCCTGCGCGAGGCGGGGCCGCTGGAGGGGCGCGTGCTGATCGACTGCACCAACCCGATGGAGCCGCCGTTCGAGCGGCTCAAGACGGCGGGCGGCCCGTCCGCGGCGCGGCGGATCGCCGACCTCAGCGGCGCGCGGGTCGTGAAGGCGTTCAACACCTGCCACGAGAGCGTGTGGCGGATGACGCCCCCGGCGTTCGGGGGGCGTCCGCTCGGCGTCCCGCTGTGCGGGGACGACGAGGAGGCCCTCGCCGCGGTGCGCGGCCTGGTGCGCGACCTCGGCTGCGTGCCGATGGACGGGGGGAGCCTGGAGCGGGCCGGGCTCCTGGAGGCCGCCACCGCGTTCATGGTGGGGCTGTGGGTGGCGGGCGAGGATCCGGCCGCCATGCTGCCGCCCCCCGAGTACGCTGGAGGCGATCCGGAGCGCACCTCCGAACTCGCGGGCTGAAACGTTATCGGTGTTTTTTGGGCGTGCTGTGGGGGTGCGCGAAGAACCGCCGATAGCATCTGCCGCCATGCGACATGCGTACCGGACCGCGCTCGTGACGGGGGCGTCCAGCGGTATCGGCGAGAGCTTCGCCCGCCTCCTGGCCGGCCGCGGCACCGACCTGGTGATCGTGGCCCGCCGGAGCGACCGGCTGGACGGGCTGGCCCGCGAGCTCGTCGAACGGTACCGGGTGGCCGTGGAGGTCGTGGCCGCCGACCTCACCGATCCCGCGCGGCGCGCCGAGGTCGAGGCGCGGCTGCGCGCCGAGCCGGTCGAACTGCTGGTCAACAACGCCGGGTACGGCGCCTTCGGAGCGTTCGCGGAACTGCCGCTCGACGACCACCTCGCGCAGATCGAGCTGAACGTGGCCGCGCTCGTGCGGCTCACCCACGCCGCCCTGCCCGGCATGATCGCGCGCGGCCGGGGCGGGGTGCTGAACGTCGCGTCGATGGCGGGGTTCGCGCCCTCGCCCGGCAGCGCGACCTACGGGGCGACGAAGGCGTACGTGGCGTCGTTCTCCGAGAGCCTGCACTCGGAGGTCTCGGGCAAGGGCGTCCACGTGACGGCGCTGTGCCCCGGCTTCACCCGCACCGACGACGACGTCCCGGCCAACCTGCTCTGGCTGCGGCGCGACGACGTGGCGCGGGCGGGGCTGGAGGCCGTGGCGACCGGACGCGCGCTGTGCGTTCCCGGCATGCCGTACAAGGCGGCGCTCCCGGCGCTCCGCCTCGTTCCGCGGCCGCTGCTCAGGGCGGCCGTGAACCGGATGTGGCAACAGGCCGCCGACACGCGGTGACGAGGCGTCATGCCGATTTCGCGCGGACCTACAAAAGTTCCCGCGCCTTGCTTGTCGCGGTGCTGACTTGACGGGGCTCGCGCCGACTCGCGACCATCGAACCTACGCTTGAGTAGGTTGTGAACGGCCTGCTGGGCGCCCGCAAAGACGACCTCGTCCAGCGAAGGAACCGCATGTCCGTGACCCCCGAAGAGAAGTCCCAGACCGGCCTCATGCTCGACCTCGAGCCGGTGGTCGAGCAGGAGCTGAACCGGCACCTGTCCATGGCCAAGGAATGGTTCCCGCACCAGTACGTCCCGTGGAGCGAGGGCCGCGACTTCGACGGGCCGCTGGGCGGCGAGCCGTGGTCCATCGAGCAGTCGAAGGTGACTCCCGAGGCGCGCGACTCCCTGATCGTCAACCTCCTCACCGAGGACAACCTGCCCGGTTACCACCGCGCCATCGCCACCGTCTTCGGCCGCGACGGCGCCTGGGGCACGTGGGTGAACCGCTGGACGGCCGAGGAGAACCGGCACGGCATCGCCCTGCGCGACTACCTCACCGTGAGCCGCGCGGTCGACCCGATCGCGCTGGAGCGCGCCCGCATGCACCACATGGAGGCGGGCTACGAGGCCGACCACGGCGACTCGTTCCTGCACGGGACGGCGTACGTGTCGTTCCAGGAGCTCGCGACCCGCGTGTCGCACCGCAACACCGGCAAGGCGTCCGGCGACCCCGTCTGCGAGCAGATGATGACGCGCATCGCCGCCGACGAGAACCTCCACATGATCTTCTACCGGAACCTGATGGGCGCCGCGCTGGAGGCCTCCCCGAACGAGACGATGCGGGCGATCACCGACGTCGTGACGACGTTCCAGATGCCCGGCCACAGCATCGACGGCTTCCTGCGCAAGTCGGTCGTCATCGCCAACGCCGGCATCTACGACCTGCGGCTCCACCACGACGACGTGCTCGTCCCGGTGCTGCGCAAGTGGGGCGTCTTCGACCGCACCGACCTGACGGGCGACGGCGAGAAGGCCCGCGAGGAGCTCGCCGAGTTCCTGGAGCAGCTCGACGCCGCCGCCACCAAGTTCGAGACCCGCCGCGAGGAGCGCCGGGCCCGCCAGGCGGCGCGCAAGGGCTAGCCGGCCCGCGAGGCGGACCCGCGGGAACCCGGGTGACCTGAACCGGACTCGCGCGGACGCCGGGAACCCGGAGGGCGTTTCCTGGCGTCAAAGGGTGCATGGGGACGCACAGGAGACTGGGCGGGTACCGGTTGCTGGGCGAGATCGGCCGGGGGAGCACGGCGGTGGTCCACCTGGCCATGGACGCCGCCGGCCGGGAGGTCGCGGTCAAGGAGCTCGTTCCGGAGCTCGCGGGGGAGCCGGAGGCGATCAGCCGGCTGGCGCGGGAGATGCGGGCGCAGGCGCGGGTGCGCAGCGCCCACGTCGCCCGCCTGCTGGACGGGGCGGTCTCGGCGCCGAGGCCGCACGTGGTCATGCAGTACGTGCCGGGGTGCCCGCTGAACGACCTCGTCCCGGCCTACGGGCCGCTGCGCGGCGACCGGCTCGTCCGGTTCGCGCGGCGGCTGGCGCTGGCGCTCGGGGACGTCCACGACGCGGGCGTGCTGCACCGCGACGTGTCGCCCGGCAACGTCATCGTGCTGGGCGACCGCCCGACGCTGATCGACTTCGGGATCGCGCACGAGTCCGGCGCGGAGCAGATCACCAGGCGCGGCATGGTCGTGGGGACGCCCGCCTACCTGGCGCCCGAGCTGATCGAGGGGGAGCGCGCCACCGCCGCGTCGGACGTGTTCTCGTGGGCGTCGACCGTGGCCTACGCGGCGACGGGCCGCCCGCCGTTCGGGCGCGGGTCGCTGCAGGGGGTGTGCTTCCGGATCCTGCGCGGCCAGGCCGACATCGGCGGTGCGCCCGAGCCCCTGGCGGGGCTGCTGCGGGCGGCGTTCCGCCGCGACCCCGCGGAGCGTCCCTCCGCGCGCTGGTTCGCCGGTGCGCTGGCCGCGGCGGCCGAGGGCCACGGGGTGGTGGCGGCCTGATGGCTGGATCTCCCCGGCAGGATGGGCAAGGGTAGGGTTTCGGAAACGATGAGGGGAGCCGTCACGTCCGGGGACCGAATCGGCCACTACAGCGTCCAGCGAACCCTGGGGGAAGGGGGGATGGGCGTCGTCTACCTCGGCGCCGACCCCGAGGGGCGCAACGTGGCCATCAAGGTGCTGCGGCCCGCGGTAGCCGGAGACGCCACGGCGCGTCGCCGGCTGGCCCGCGAGGTCGACTCGATGCGCAGGGTCCACAGCCCGCACGTCGCGGAGATCCTCGACGCCGACGTGACCGCCGACCAGCCCTACATCGTGACCCAGTACGTGCCCGGCCGGACGCTGGAGGAGATCGTCGAGGAGTCCGGCCCGATCTACGGGCCGGCGCTGCAGCGGCTCGGCGTGGGGCTGGCGTCGGCGCTGTCGGCGATCCACGGCGCCGGGATCGTGCACCGCGACATGAAGCCCGGCAACGTGATGCTCGTGGACGGCGAGCCCGTCGTGATCGACTTCGGCATCGCGCAGGCCGCCGACGCGACCCGGCTGACCGCGACCGGCATGGTCATCGGCACCCCCGGCTACCTCGCCCCGGAGATCATCGAGGGTGAGGACGCGGGCCCGCCGTCGGACGTGCACGCCTGGGGAGGGACGGTCGCCTACGCCGCGACCGGCCGCCCGCCCTTCGGCTCCGGCACCTTCGAATCGATCTTCTACAAGATCATGCAGAGCACGCCCGACCTGGACGGCGTGCCCGAGGCGATGCTGCCCGTGCTGCGGTCGGCGATGGCGCGGCACCCGGCCGAGCGCCCGACGGCCGTCAACCTGGTGCAGCTCACGCGCCGCATCCATCTCGAAGCCACCATCACCGACCAGACGCGCGTCGACCGGCACTACCCGGCGGCCGGCGCCGCCGGCGCGGCGGGTGCGGCCGGTGCGCCGGGCGGGCCGGGGCAGCCGGGGCCGGAGGAGACGGCCGCCGACCACTCCCGGCAGTTCTCCATGCCGGCGCCGCAGGACCCGCCCTCGTCCGGGACGTCGTCGGCGTCGCCCGGGATGCCGGTCCCGGCGCCCGCTCCCGTCCCGACGCCCGCGCCCGTCCCGGCGCAGCCGAAGGACTTCGTCGGCCAGCTGCCGCCCGCGGCGCCGCCGCCCGTGCCGCCGCCCGGCCCCGCGCCGTTCAAGGCGGGGGAGCAGTACGGGCAGCGCGGCTACGGGCCGCCCGCCCCCTACGACCAGGGCCCCTACCAGGGCGGGTATCCGCCGCCGCAGTACGGGCCCCCGCCGAACCAGCCGCCGCAGGGCGCGCTCCAGCGCGGCCCGTACGAGCCGGAGGCGCGGCAGCGCCCCGACCAGGCCCGTCCCGACCGCGCCGACGGGTCCGAGCGCGACAAGGAGCGGCGCAAGCCCTACGGCTGGTACCGGGTGCTCAGCTTCATCGTCCTGGTGGCGCTGCTGGGGTTCGCCCACATCGCGCCGCTGCTCGCCCTCGGCGTCACCGTCGCCGGCGTGTTCGTCCTGCGGGCGGGCGACAAGGCGGCCAAGGGCATGGAGGGCCGGCAGACGCGGCGGGGCCCGCGCTCGGGCGACGCCGTCGCGGCCGCGTTCCGGACGCCGCTGCACCTTCCCGGCGCGCTGATGTCGACCGTGCTGTGGACGTCGCTCAGCGGCCTCGCGGGGCTGATCTTTCTCGGTGTGCTGATCTTCGCCGACCCGGCGATGACCGCCTCCCGGGCCATCGCCTACGCGGCGATGGCCGTGATCGGGCTGCTCTGCCTCGCGCCGGGCAGCGGCGCGCCCCGCCGCCAGCTGGCCCGCATCTGGGGAGCGGTGCTGCCGCGCGCCGAGGCCGCCCTCGTCGGGGCCCTCATCCTCGGGATCTTCGCCGCGGTGCTGGTCGGGCTGTCGCAGCGGCAGCCGCCCGACACCACGCCGGTGGACGGGATGAGCCAGGATCTGGAGAGCCTGCGCGCCGACGTCCACGACCTCGTGGCGAGCATCCCCGGGACGTGACGCGCGGCGCCTCCGGCGACGGGGGCGCGTCCCCTCTCCGGTCGATAGGGTGGCGACCCATTATGAGCGGTGAGACGAGCCACCAGGCGCACATCGGTCCGTACAGGCTGCTGTCCAGGCTGGGCGGCGGAACCGGCGACGTCCACCGCGCCGCGGGCCCCGACGGCCGCGACGTGGCGATCCGGCTCCTGCCGCCGGGCGCCGCGCCCGACGTCCCGCGGATGCGCGAGGTGCTCAGCCCCTACGTGGCGGACGTCCTGGACGGCGAGGCCGCCGGTCCGCGCCCCTACGTGGTGTTCCGGTTCGTCCCCGGGCGTCCGCTCGCCGAGACGGTCGCCGGGCAGGGGCCGATGGCGGGGGACGCGCTGCGCCGCATGGCCTTCGGGCTCGCCAAGGCTCTCGCCGCCATCCACCTGGCCGGCCTCGCGCACGGCGAGCTGGGGCCGGGAACGGTGCTGGTGGTGGACGACGCGCCGGTCGTCGTCGACTTCGCGTTGACCCCCGGCGCCGGCGCCGCGGACGACGTCCGCGCGTGGGCGGCCACGGTGGCGTTCGCCGCCACCGGCCGTCCGGACGCGCCCGCCGAGGCGCTGCCCGCCGATCTGCGCCCGCTGGTGGCGGCCGCCTCGCATCCCGACCCGGCCGCCCGCCCGTCGGCGGCCGAGCTGGCGGAGGCGGCGTCCCGCCTGAAGCTTCCGGCGGCCGCCGCGTCCCCTGCCGCCGCCCGTCCCGCCGCCGAGGCGCTCGCGCCGCAGGTCCCGGCCCCGGCTCCGGCGGACGTCCCGACCGCGTCCCCCACCGGAACACGGGAGACGGCGGCGCACGACGCGGCGGCGCACGACATGGCGGTGACGCAGGGCTGGGCGCGGCTGCTCGCGGCCCTGGTCGTGGTCGCCGGCGTCGGGGTCGTGATCATGCTGCCGATCGCGGGACTCGTCCTGACGCTGGCCGCGGTGACGCTGCTGCGGGTGGCGGGCACGACGGCGCGCGGCTGGGCGTGGGCGGTCGGGCGGACGCTGCTGACCGTCCCCTACGCGGCGGTGTTCACGGTCGCCGTCCCGCTCGGGCTCGCCGCGGTGTCGGCGGTCGGCGGGAAGCTCGACTCGCTGACGTCCTGCGCGTTCGGCGCGGGAGCGGGGGCCGCCGTGCTGTGGACGGCGCCGGGCGTCAGCGCTCCGCGGCGCCAGCTGGAGCGGATGTTCCTGCCGGTGGCGCGCCGGCCGCGCGCGGTCGCCGCCGCGGTCGTGGGCCTCGGCGTGCTGTGCCTGCTCGTCGGCGTCGGCGCGATGACGCTGACGCCGAGCTTCTCCCCGACCTACGGCCTGCAGCGGACGCTGGAGAGCTCGATGGACCGCCTCCAGCACGCCGTCAACGGGGTGTGAGGCATGATGTCCGTCACGTCCGGTTCGGGACGCCGCATGCACCGCAAACCCGCCGTACACGTGGGTAAGGTCTCACGAACTGGGATTTGCCAGTAGGCTACCGACGAGTAACATTGTCGTGCACGGCCGAACCGGGGACCCGGCTCCGAAGCACGTTCGGGTGTTTGGCAGGCTGTGACTGCGAAAGCGCATGTCCGCGTCGACCCGCCATGGGCGGCGCCCCTCTGCCGCTTACCTCAGCGGCCAACTGAGTGCAGGGAGGTCGGCCACCGGCCATGAACATCGTCGTCCTGGTGAAGCAGGTTCCCGATACGGAGAGCCCGCGCAAGCTGAAGTCCGATGACAGCACGCTCGACCGCGCCGCGGCGGACGGAGTCATCAACGAACTCTGCGAGTACGCCATCGAAGAGGCGCTGCGCATCAAGGAGGCCCACGGCGGCGAGGTGACCGTCCTCACCATGGGTCCCGACAAGGCCACCGACTCCATCCGCAAGGCGCTGGCGATGGGCGCCGACAAGGCCGTCCACCTCCTCGACGACGGCCTCGCGGGCTCCGACGCGCTGCAGACCTCGTACGCGCTGGAGCAGGCGCTCGGACGCACCGGGTTCGACCTGGTCGTCCTCGGCGCGGAGTCCACCGACGCGCGCACCGGCATGATCGCCGCGATGCTCGCCGAGCGCCTCGGCGTCCCGCAGCTCTCGCTCGCCAACAAGGTCGAGATCGACGGGACGTCCATCAAGGTGCAGCGGCAGACCGACTACGGCTTCGACCGGGTCGAGGCGAGCCTGCCCGCGGTCGTGTCCGTGGTGGAGAAGATCAACGAGCCGCGCTACCCCTCGTTCAAGGGGATCATGGCGGCCAAGAAGAAGCCGGTCGAGACGCTCGGTCTCGGCGACGCCGGCATCGACGCGTCGCGGGTCGGCCTGGCGAACGCCGCGACCGAGGTGGTCGACTTCGCCGAGGCGCCGCCGCGCGCGAAGGGCGAGATCGTCACCGACGAGGGCGACGGCGGTGCGAAGATCGCCGAGTTCCTCGCGTCGAAGAAGTTCGTCTGACCGAGGAAGGGGATTGCAACCATGGCCGAGATTCTCGTCCTCGTCGACCACGTCGACGGTGAGGTCAAGAAGGTCACGCTCGAACTGCTGACGCTGGCGAACCGGCTCGGCGAGGCCGCCGCCGTATGGGTCGGCCCGGGCTACGAGAACGCCAAGGACAGGCTCGCCGAGTACGGCGCCGGCAAGGTCTACGTGGCCGCCGACGAGGAGCTGGCCTCCTACGTCGTCGCCCCGAAGGCCGCGCTGCTGGCCCAGCTCGTCAGCGAGAAGTCCCCGGCCGCGGTGCTGGTGGCCGCGACCGGCGAGGGCAAGGAGATCGCGGGCCGCCTCGCCGTCAAGACCGGCTCCGGCGTGCTCACCGACGTCGTGGACGTCGCCGACGGCTTCGTCGGCGAGCACTCCATCTTCGGCGGCGCGATCATCGCGCACGCCAGGGTGCGGACGGGCACGCCGATCATCGCGGTGCGGCCGAACTCCGTCGCCCCCGAGGCGGCCCCGGCCACCCCGGCCGAGGAGCAGGTGTCGGTCACGCTCTCGGACGCCGACAAGGGCGCCAAGATCGTGGAGAAGGTCGTCCAGGAGAAGGGCGAGCGCCCGGACCTGACCGAGGCCGCGATCGTGGTCTCCGGCGGCCGCGGCGTCGGCGGCGCCGAGAACTTCAAGATCATCGAGGGGCTGGCCGACTCGCTCGGCGCGGCCGTCGGCGCCTCCCGCGCCGCGACCGACGCCGGCTGGTACCCGCACTCGTTCCAGGTCGGCCAGACCGGCAAGACGGTGTCGCCGCAGCTGTACATCGCGGTCGGCATCTCCGGCGCCATCCAGCACCGGGCCGGCATGCAGACCTCGAAGACCATCGTCGCGGTCAACAAGGACCCCGAGGCGCCGATCTTCGAGCTGGTCGACTACGGCGTGGTGGGCGACCTGTTCCAGGTCGCGCCGCAGCTCACCGAGGAGATCAGCAAGCGCAAGTGATCTCGCGCGGACGGCCCGGCGACGCTCGCGTCGCC